>JAFARH010000028.1 GCA_019245555.1 Betaproteobacteria bacterium | reverse complement strand
GTGCCGGAGAGATCCCGGCTCAATGAATTCACGACTTGCTGGAGCGCGGCGACCGCATTCCCGACCGCGGACGGGTCCGACGCGTCGGCTTCGACCAGCAGCACCGGCCGCTCGCCGCGCACGAGCTTGCGGCCGAAATTCTCCGGGATGGTGATGGCGAACTGCACGCGGCCCTTGGCGAGCAGGTCCTCGATCTCGTCCTCGTCCCTGACGTTGTGCGTGATGCGGAAGTAGCCGCTCGTCTGCATTGCCGAAAGAAGCGTGCGCGAGTAGGGGCTCGAATCGGCGGTCAGCACCGCAGTGGGCAGCTTCTTCGGATCGGCATTGATCGCATAGCCGAAGAGGATCAGCTGGATCACCGGGATGCCGATGATCATGCCGAACGTCAGGCGATCGCGCTTGAGCTGGATGAACTCCTTGACGATGATGCCGATCCAGCGCGAGAGCGAGAAGGTCATTGGACGCTCATTGGACATTATCCTCGGCGCCCTGCATGAGGTGGATGAAGACGTCCTCGAGCCCGGCCTGGGATCTTCGCCAGTGGAGCTCGGCGTCATCTCTGAATCCGGCGATCGCCGCTTCGAGCTCGGCGTCGTTCTCGCCGGTGACGTGCAGCGTATTGCCGAACGCCGTGACGTGCGCCACGCCGCTTCGATCGCGCAGCTCATGCGCCACGGTCGCGAGCTTCGCCGGCGATCCCGATACCTTCCAGGTCGAGAGCTTGAAGAGATGCATCACCTCGTCCGGCGTGCCGGTGGCGAGGAGCTTGCCGTAGGCGATGTAGGCGAGGCGATGGCAGCGCTCGGCCTCGTCCATGTAGTGCGTCGCGACCAGCACCGAGATTCCCTTAGCCGCCAGGGCGTGGATTTCTTCCCAGAAATCGCGCCGCGCCTGCGGATCGACGCCAGCCGTCGGCTCATCGAGCAGCAGGAGCTTCGGATCGTGCAGCATGCAAGCGGCGAGCGAGAGCCGCTGCTTCCAGCCGCCGGAGAGGGTGCCGGCGAGCTGCTTCTGCCGCGTCGCGAGGCCGAGGTCCTCGAGGGCTTTCTGCACCGCTTGCTTGCGCTCGCTCATGCCGTACATGCGGGCGATGAACTCCAGGTTCTCGCGGATCGAGAGGTCGTCCCACAGCGAGAAGCGCTGCGTCATGTAGCCGACCTCGCGCTTGATGGCCGCGGTCTCGGTGATCACGTCGTGGCCGAGGCACTGGCCGCTGCCCGAGTCGGGCTTGAGCAGCCCGCAGATCATGCGGATCGACGTGGTCTTGCCGCTGCCGTTCGGGCCGAGGAAGCCGTAGATCTCGCCGCGCTTCACCTGCAGCGAGAAGTCCTTCACCACATGCTTCTCGCCGAAGCTCTTGTTCAGGCCTTTGACGTCGATCGCTAGATCGGTCCTCATTTTTCTTACTTCAGGCGTACATCCAGCGGCTGACCGGGGCGCAATGTCGAGTTCGGCAGCCGCGCTTCCACCAGGAAGAGCAGTTTCGAGCGCGACTCCTTGCTGTAGAGGACGGGCGGCGTGTACTCCGCCTGCGAAGACACATAGCTCACCTTGGCGTCGATCGGCTGGCAGCCGTCGCAGCGGATCTCGATCGGCCGGCCGATCGAGATCGAGGAGAGCACCGTTTCCGGTACGTAGAAGCGCGCCTTGACGTTGCCCGGCGGGAGGAGTGAAGCAACCGGTTTACCGGCACCGACCCACTCGCCGATCACGAAGAAGGTGTCCTGCACGAGGCCCGAGACGGGCGCGGCGACGCTTTTCTGCTCGAGCCGCCAGTCAGCCTGCGCAAGGGCCGCCTTCGCTGCCGCCATTTCCGCCTGCGCGCCTTCGAGCTCGCCTTGGCGGCCGAGCGGCATCTGCGCGTTCTTCAGTTGCTCCTCGGCTTCCTTCACGCGCGCGGTGTCGCGCACATAGTTGCTGCGCGCCTCATCCAGGCGTGGCTTGGTGGTGTAGCCCTTCTTCATCAGATCTTCCTCGCGCGTGAGATTCACTCGCGAGAGCTCCTTCGCCGCCTTGGCCTGGTTCAGCGACTCGCGCAGCGCCTGGATCTGCGGCTCGCGCAGCGGCACCTGCAGGTTCTCGAGCTTCGCTTGCGCGCTCTTCACGCGCTCCTCGGCCTCGGCGCGCGCCTGGCGCTCCGCTTCCTGCTCCAGGACGAACACCGGGTTGCCGGCCTCGATCTGGTCGCCGCGGCGCACGAAGAGCTTCTGCAGCTGGCCGGCGTAGGGCGAGGCGAGCAGCACGTATTCGCCTTCGACATAGCCCTGCCAGACGCCGTCTTCCTGCTTTTGGCAGCCTGCGAATAGCGCGAGCGCCAGCAACATTGCTCGCTTCATTGACGTATGGCTCCCGCCGCTTTCTTCAGCACGGCCTTTGCCTCGGCGCGGGCTTCGGGGTTATCGCGCGCGAGCTGGAGCACCGCGCAACCGATCACGCAGGAGTGGAAGAACGCGACGCTGGCCGGATCGGTGGCCATGCCGCCCGCGGCGAGCACCGGTGTCATGCGTCCGCGCAGCTCGGCGACGAACTTGCGCATGCGCTGCTTGATTTTCGGGTCCCGATCCGCCGCGGCGACAAGCCCGAGCATGACGCGCGCGCGGCGCTTGTCCGCCGCACCGGCCGCAATGTGCTCCGGCAGGGCGCCCGGCTTGGTGTGCTCGAGCTGGCCGGCGAGCTTGCCGATCGAATAGCGCGCGACCTCCTGCAAGAGGTCGCCACGAGTGGGGAAGTAGTAGGTGAGATGGCTCTGCCGGACGCCCGCCGCCCTGGCGACCCGCGGCTGCGTCAGCTCATGCGCGCCGCTCTCCGCCAGCAGCTCGAGGGCCGCCTGCAGGATGCGTTCCCGGACGTCCATTTGGTAATTCTACCAAGGGGCGCGCAATTGCGAAGATTTGGTGAAGCTACCAAAGGCAGTAGGGGCGTTACGAAGCGTAACAACCGCTCACTGACCGTAGCAGCGCTTGGTGGTGCAATGCTTCCGTGCAGTTCATTTCAACCTATGGAGAGAGTCATGATCAAGTCGGGGATTGGAATTGCGTTGCTTGCCACGTTCGTCGGCCTCAGCGGCTGTGCGACGAAAGCCGAGACCATCGGCACGGCGGGCGGCATGGCGGCAGGCGCCGCGGTCAGCAACGGCGGCATGATGGGCACGCTCGGCGGCGCGATGCTGGGTTACGGTGCCGGTCGCGCTTATGAAGACAAGCATCGTTGAGGCATCAGATGCGGTGATGCGGCTCGGCGCTTCACGGCGCGAAGCCGCTCCCGCACACGTTGGTCAAGCCGACGCTGAACGTTGAGGCCGGAGGAGATCGCCGCCGACAATCGTCGCCCGAAGTCCATCTTTGCAACTGCGCCCGCTGCTTGCGCTAGCCCTGCGCACAGTCTTCGGGTCCATGCACCCGATTCTGGTAACCCGATCCGCCATGAAAAATCCGCTGGAAGGGCTAGCGCGGGACGATCTGGCGTAATGACCCGGCGCGCTTTACCGTAATTAACGCGATAATCCTCGATACTGCGAGCCCAACAAGTCGCAGCTCAGGGTTTAACCGAAGATGTTTCTAAAACAAATGCGGTTCCTGCTGTCGCTTGCCGCGATCGCTTGCGCCGCCCTTCTCGCCGGTTGTTACGGGCACGGCGAACCGGCAGATCCTCCAGTCGGCGGCATCACGGCCACGCCGGGCGATCAGCTGGTGACGCTGACGTGGGTGCCGGACTCCGGAGTCGAGTATTGGCTGTACTTCGGGCCGGGTACGACCGTGGACGTCCTGCACCCGGTTTCGATCAAGCTCAACGTGCAGCCCCCTTACGTCATCGGCGGCCTGACGAACGGCACGACTTACGCTTTCACTATTACGGGCCGCAAGGATGGCGGCCCCGGGGGTTCGCCCGCGCCCGTCGCGACGGCGATCCCGCGTCCGGACGGCTATGAGTGGAAGATCGGCGGCGGGGCCGGGACGAACGACCTCAAGGGCGTCGCCTACGGGACTGCGTACGACATAGTGGGCAATGCCGGAACGCTCTTCCAGAGCACGGACGGGATCACCTGGACTCAAGCCGCGGGCAACTGGGCCGCGATGGCCGGTGTCACCAACGTCAACGACATCATCTTTACCGCCGCCGGATATATCGCTGTCGGCGACGCCGGGTTGATCCTCTTCAGCGCCGACAACACGAACTGGACCGCGGGCGCCTATGCAGTGCCCCCGGCTCCGGCGCAAAACCTCAACGCGCTGGCGACTAACGGGTCGCGTGTCGTCGCCGTGGGCAATGGCGGCGCGATCTACTACTCGGACAACAATGCTGCCACTTGGACAGCGGCGACCGTACCCGCCGGCACTGGCAACCTGTACGGCGTAGCCTGGGCGTCGACCGGCCAATGGGTAGCGGTAGGTGCTGCGGGCACCATCCTTAACAGCACTGACGGCAGCAACTGGGTCGCGGCTACATCCGTCACTCCGGCCATCACCACGGACCTGCGGAGCGCCACCTCTCTGGTCAGCACCGGAATCTACACGGCAGTCGGTCTCGGCGGCCAAGTGGCTACGAGTACCAATGGCGTTAATTGGACGACCGAGTCGATCACGACAAACGACTTGCTCGCAGTGGCCGGATCGGTCGCCGGCACGGGCCTGTTCGTTGCCGTCGGACAAGCGGGCGTCGCCTTTACGAGCTTCGACGGCGTCACGTGGACAGCTCGGACCACGGGAAGCGCGTCCAACCTGTTCGCGGTCGTCAACGGCGGCGGGCAGTTCGTCGTGGGCGGCCAGGCCGGTACTACGCTCTACTCACGATAGCGGCGGCGCACAAAGCGGACGTTGAAGTAGACTGAGGTGCAGCATGCGTCAGCTTCTTTTCCTAGGCGCGGTGCTCGCGCTTGCCGGCTGCGCGCAGCAGCCCGTGCCGCTCGGCGAGCCCGGCGCGCCGCGGCCGACCTCGGGCGTGTTCGCTTTTCAAACAGCAGGGAGCCTCGTGCGTAGCGCCGACGGGAGCATGCTCGTGCTCGGCCCGCCGCTGACGCTCTCGGGTGAGCTGCGCCTGCCCGAAGGCAGCGGGCCTTTCCCCGCGGTGATCCTCGCGCACGGCTGCGGCGGCCAGCCCGTCTACACCGAGCTCGCCTGGGGCCGTACGCTGCGCGAGTGGGGCTACGCCACGTTCGTGGTCGACAGCTTCAGCGCTCGCGGCGTGATCAATGTGTGCAGCAATGCGTTGCCGCTCCTGCCGACGCAGCGCGTGCCCGATGCCTACGGCGCGCTGCGGCTCCTCGCCGCCAACCCGAAGATCGATCCGAAGCGCATCGCGCTGATGGGCTTCTCGCACGGAGGGGCGCTGACGATGGTCGCCTCGACCGCCTGGGCGAAGGAGACGTTCGCGCCTCCGGGCCAGCCGGCGTTTCGCGCCTTCTTCCCGTTCTATCCATTCTGCAACCCGATCTTCCCGGAGCGCGATCACGTCTCCGCGCCCGTGCGCATCCACACCGGGGCGGCGGACGACTGGTCGCTCGCCGCGCCGTGCGCGGAGCTCGCCGCATCGCTGAAAGCCTCGGGCCAGGACGTCGCCATCAACGTCTACCCGAACGCGTACCATGCGTTCGATCAGGCGGCGAGCTACGAATACATGCCCTCCGCCGGCAACGGCGCCGGCTGCTTTCCCAAGATGGCCAGCGTCCTCGGTCCGATGCGTCGCCTGGACGACCCAGTTCCCAAGTGCGTCACGCGCGGCGCCACAATCGGGCCGAACGCCCAGGCTCGCGCCGACGCCGAGCGCAACCTCCACGCGCAGCTCGACGAGCTGCTCAAATAGCGACTCGGCGGTCGAAAGCGGACGTCCTACTGATTCAGTAGTGGAATGGTCTTGTAGTCCTTCGGCGCCGGGATCGAGCTGAGATAGGCGTGGATGTCCGCGAGGTCGGCGTCCGACAGGATCTGCTTCGGATACGGCGGCATCTGGGTGTTGCTGTTGCGGACGAAGACATTGAACGCTTCGTACGCCATAGGTTTCGGCGCAAGTGTCTTGCCGGCGGCGCCGCCTTGGCCCTCGTAGCCGTGGCACTGCCAGCAGCCGTTCTTCTCGAAGGCGATCTTGCCCTTCACCGCGTCGGCCGCCGCCGCGGGGCGCGATGTGAAGCTGATCAGCACCGCGGCAGCGAGCAGCAGCAGGTACCGCAAGGTGGTTTCCATCAGCGCGGCTGCGTCCAGACGTTGAGGAGGGCGGGCGTGCCGGATTGCACGACCTTAACCGCCTCGCGCAGCGCGGGCGCGAGCTGCGCCGGATCCTTGATCGGGCCCTTCGCCCACCAGCCCATCGACTCGGCGAGCTTGTGGTACTCGATGTCGGGATTCTCGATCCTCGTGCCGACCGGGCCCATGTCGCCGCCATAGTTAGACTTGCGATTGCGGAAGCTCGCCATGCGCTGCACGTGCATCACTTCCTGGTGGTAGCCACGGTTGTTATGCATCACGGCGAGCTGCGGGATCTTGTGCTTCGCCGCCGTCCACAGCACGCCTGGCGCGTACATCAGGTCGCCGTCGGCCTGGATGTTGACCGAGATGCGCCCGGCGTCCTTGTTGGCGAGCGCCGCGCCGACTGAAGCCGGCGCACCGTAGCCGACGCCGAATCCGCCCGAGCGGCCGATCCAGTGATGATGCTCGGTGAGCGGCCACAGGCGGTTCTGCCAGTTACTCGTGTTGCCCGACTGCGAGACGATCGACCAGTCGAGGCCTTTCACCGCGTTGTAGGTCTCCATCACCAGGCGCGCCGTGCTGATCGGGCTCGCATCCCAGCCGAGCGTCGCGGCCTGCTTGGCGCGCGCTTCCTGATCGGCGAATGCCTTGCGGGCGGCCTGGCCGCGCTGCGCGATCGCGTCCTTCCTGGAATTCGGAATCGCCGAGCGCACCGCCTCGATCAGCGCGGGCAGCGTCGCCTCTGCATCGCCCACCATCGAGATATCGACGGCCTGGAAGCGCTGGAAGTCCTGGAAGTTCGACTTGGTGAGAAGCTCGGAGGCGCTGATGCTGATCAGCTTCGTGCCGGGCTTGATGCGCGAGCTGTTCTCGCCGACGCCGTTCTCGCCGTTGTCGGTCCAGTTGTTCACCGTGTTCCAGAAGTCCGAGAGCTCGAGGCCGATGATCACGTCGGCGCCCGACACCGCGGCGGGTCCGGTGCTGAGGTAATGCGTCTTCGGGAAGTTGACGCGGCTGCCCTGGTCGATGACGCGCGCCTGCAGGAGCTCGGCGAGCTGCACCAGGAGCTTGATGCCGTTCGGCGTGCGTGCCGCGCGGTCGGCGACGATCACCGGGTTGTCGGCGGCCGCGAGCATGCGCGCCGCTTCCTTGACCGCACCGGAATCACCCTGCGGCGGCGACGTCGGTACGTATTTCGGGATGTAGAGCTTCTCGCTGCCGTGCTCCTTGATCACTTCCTGCTGCAGGCCCGCGTCGAGCGAGATCAGCACCGGGCCATAGGGCGGCGTCATCGCGATCTTGTAGGCGCGCACCATCGATTGCGCGAAGTGCTGCAGCGAGATCGGCGTGTCGTCCCACTTGGTGTAGTCGCGCACCATGGCGCCGATGTCCTGCGCCGAGTGGAAAGTCGGCACGCCCGGCGGCCGATGCGCCGCGTCGAGGTCGTTGCCGCCGATCACGATCACCGGCACGCGGTCGCACCACGCGTTGTAGATCCCCATCGTCGCGTGCTGCAGTCCCACGGTGCCGTGGCACAGCGTCATCAGCGGCTTGCCGGCGACCTTGAAGTAGCCGTGGCCCATGGCCACCGCGGATTCCTCGTGCATGCACGTGAGGAACTCCGGCATCTTGTTGCCGCCGTAGTTGATGAGCGACTCGTGGATGCCGCGATAGCTCGAGGCGCAGTTCGCCGGGCAGTACTTGATGTTGAGCGTCTTGATGACGTCGACCATGAAGTCCGAGCCCGCCGTGCCCTTGATGCGGTTTTCCGCCATCTCGCCAGGGTTCTCGGTCTCGAGCGCGGCGACCTGCGTGGTCGGCGGCAGTGCCGTAGGGGCGCGCTCTGTCTCCTTCTCCTGCGCTTTGACTGCAGGTGCGACTGCAGTAGCGGCACCGGTGGCGAGCACTCCGGTCAGGAACCTGCGGCGGTCTTTGCGTGCCATGGTTGTCTCCTCTCATTTTCCTAATCTGGCTTGATGCCGGCGTCCTCGAAGCCCTGTTTCCAGGCGGCGAGTTGCTGCTTTACGAATGTGCCGAGTTCTTCCGGCGTCGAGCCCGCGAGCGCGAATCCCTGCTTGTCGACGAGCTCGCGAATCTGCGGCCGCGCGATGATGGAGTTTAGTTCTTTACTGATGCGGTGCGCGATTTCGATCGGCATCTTCGCGGGGCCGAACATCGCGGCAAAGAATTCGACCTTGATCGGAGGCATGCCGGCCTCGACCGTGGTGGGGACCTCCGGCAGGACCGGCGAACGCGTAGGGGTGGTGACAGCAAGCGCATTGAGCTTGCCCTCCCTGATATGCGAGAGCGTCACCGTGGGTGTGGCGAACACCGCGTGGATGGTGCCGCCGAGGAGGTCGGTGACCGAGGGGGCCTCGCCCTTGTACGGGATGCGCACCATGTCGACGTTCGCGGTCTTCACGATCTGCGCATAGGCGAGCTGGCTCGCGCTCGAGTAGCTGGCGAAGTTGATCTTGCCGGGATTCTGCTTAGCGTATGCGATGAGCTCCTTCATCGTCTTCACGCCGAGGCTCGGGCTCACGACCAGCACGAACGTATAGCGGCCGACGAGCGAGACCGGCGTGAAGGCCGTCACCGGGTCGTACGGCGGCTCCTTCTTCATGAGCGGCACCTGCATCATCGCCGTGTTGGTGGCGACGAAGAGCGTGTAGCCATCTGGCGGCGACTTGATCACCGCATCGGCAGCGATCGCACCGTCGGCACCGAGCTTGTTCTCGACTACGAACGGCTGGCCCATGGCTTCGCCGAGTGCGTTGGCGAGGATCCGCGTCACCACATCGGTCGAGCCACCGGAGGGGAAGTGCAAGTACACCTTCACCGGCTTGGTCGGGTATTGCGCGAATGCTGTTGCGCTGAGGAAGGCGCAAAGCAAGAAGACAGATCTGATCAAGTGCTGACTCCCAGTAGCTTGGCTGCGGTTTCGCCGAGGATCGCGGCCTTCTGCGCGTCGGAGAGCTCCGGCGTGCCCAGGATGTGGTCCACCGAGGTCTTGGTCCAGCCGAACGGGTCGTCGGTACCCATGACGATCTGCGAGGCGCCGACCTGCGCGGCGAGGTGGCGCAATGCCTCGGGTGAAAAGATGAGCGAATCGAAATAGAGCTGCCGAAGGTATTCCGTCGGCTTCTTCTTCAACGGGACCGTCGAAATGCAGCTCTTCGGTCGCGCGAGGCACACGTGGTCCGAGCGCTCGGCGTAGGAAGGGAGGTAGCCGCCGCCATGCGCCGCGCAGATCTTCAATCCGGGGAATTGATCCAGCGTACCCTCGTAGATGAGATGTGAAAGCGCGATCGTCGTCTCGAGAGGGTTGCCGATCGTGTTGTCCAGGTAGCCGTTGCCGGAGAGACGGTCCTTCAGCTCGGGCATGCCGCGCGGGTGGATGAAGAGCAGTACGCCGAGCTCCTCGGCCTTGCGCAGGAACGGATGAAACTTCGCGTCCGAGAAATCCACACCCTCGACCGAGGCGCCGATAGCCGCGCCGCGCAGGCCCAGCTTTTTCACGCCCTGCTCGAGCTGCTGCGTTGCGAGGTCAGGGTACTGCAGCGCGACGCTGGCGAAGGCCACGAAGCGATCCGGGTTGCGTGCGCAGATTTCGGCGAGCTTCTCGTTCTGGAGCTGGATGACCTGTACAACCAGATCGCGCTCGAGCGCGTACCACGTGGGATTGATGCTGAGCGCCTGCATGTCGACACCTTGCTCGTCCATCTGCTTCAGGCGCTCGGCGAAGGTCTTGCCGTAGTCCGGAGGCGGCTTCTGCTTCATGAGCGTCTGCGCCTCGGGGATTACGCAGTGCGCGTGCACGTCGATCGTGCGGATGCGCTTGCCGCCGACATGCACTTCGCGCCGCTTCGTCTGCGCATGCGCATGCGGAAAGAGCGAGCAGCCGACGAAAAGCGCACCGGCCCCGGCGACAAACTCCCTGCGGCTGGTCATGCGTCCTCCTCGGTAAAGGAGGATAAACGAGGCTAACGAGCCCGGCGATATCGCAGTGCGAACGCGGCGCCGATGCCGAGCACCACGGCGACGGCGAGGTCGATCAAGGCGCGCGTGAAGAACACGTCACGCGGTTGCGGCACGGGCGGGCCGGAGGACATCCAGAAATGGAACACTGCGATGCCGAGCCAGGCGAGCGCTCCGAGGGATAGGAGCGCTGCCAGGCCGACGAGAAGGAGCCCGCGGGCTTTCATGGCCCGCGAGCATAAACGAAAGCTACTTCGAGTAGTTGATGCCCGGGTTGACTTCCTTCTTCGACCCGGTGGAGCCCGCTGCCGGCGAGCCGGCGATGCGCTGCGCGAGCTGCAGGTGCTCGTTGATCTTCGTGCTCGCCTTCTGTACCGCGGCCTTGAAGTCGGCGTCCTTCGCCTTGGCGGCGACATCCTGCGCGTCCTTCAGGTCCTTCTGGTGGTCCTTGACCATCTCGTCCATGTACTTCTTGTCGAACTCGGCGCCGGAGGAGCGTTCCATCAGCTTCATCTGCGCCATGTCCTTGATGCTCGCCGACTCCGGCAGCGCGACGCCCTTCTGCTGCGCCAGCGTCTTCAGGTCGTT
>JAFARH010000011.1 GCA_019245555.1 Betaproteobacteria bacterium | reverse complement strand
AAGGCGAATGCCGCAAGGCCACAGATTCTGGTGAACATGTTCACTAGTCTAGGACAGAACGACCTCTGGGACGTTACTTCGCTTCGCCTTTCTTCTAATTCGGCTTGATGCCCGCCCTCTTGATGAGCTCGGCGTTCTCGCGCAGCTCGTTCGCGACCAGCTGCTCGAACTCCTTCACCGACATCGGCAGCGGGTCGCAGCCGAGCTTCTTGATCTGCTCGATCACCTCGGGTGAGTCGACCAGCGCCGTGATGTCGTCATGCAGCTTGTCGACGATCGGGCGGGGTGTCTTCGCCGGCACGAGCGCGCCGACCCAGAAGTTGTAGGAGGCGTTCTTGAAGCCCTCCTCTTCCAGCGTCTTGATGTCCGGCATCAGCGCGCTGCGCTTCGGCGAGCTCGTGCCGAGCGCGACGAGCTTGCCGGAGTCGACGATCTTCTTCGCCTGGAAGACGAGCGCGAAATAGCAATCGGCGCGGCCGCTCACCACCTCGGTGATCGCCTCGCCCACGCCTTTGGTGTGGACGTTCACGACTTCCGGAATTCCCGCCGCGAAGCGGAAACGTTCGAACGCCATGTGCGTCGCGCTGCCGATGCCGGCATCGGAGCAGATGAGCTTGCCCGGGTTCTGCTTCGCCGCGCCGACGAACTCCTGGATGGTCTTGTACTTCTCCGGCTGAGTGATGAGCACCGTCGGGATCGTCGCCACGGTGGCGACCGGCTGCAGCTCGTTCGGATTCATCACGTCGGGCTGCAGGATCGTCGACACGGTGTACGCCGAGGCATACATCATGATCATGTGGCCGTCGGGCTCGGAGTTCGCGACGAACTTCGCGCCGATGAGGCCGCCCGCGCCGAGCTTGTTCTCGACGATCACGGTCTGCCCCCACTTCTGGCTGAGCTTGTCGGCGAGGATGCGCGCCATCGTGTCGGATGCGCTCCCCGGCGTCACGCCCGAGACGAACGTCACGCGCTTCGTCGGAAACTGCTGCGCATGGGCCCCGGCTGCAAACGCCAGGGCCAGAACTGCGAGTGCTGCTCTCATTTGTATCCTCCTACTGTTTTGGTATGCCGAACTGAGACGCGAGCCAGTCCGCTGTGCGGCTGCGGTACCGATAGGGACGGTTGTTGGCGTTGTGCCCCCCGTCCTCCACGATCATGAGCTCGACCGGGCCGGCGACGCTGCGCGCGAGCCGCTCCGCCTCGGTGGCTGGAACCAGCCGATCCTGCCGGCCGGTCACGATAAAAATCGGGCATTTGATCTCCGGCGCCGCCTTCACCATCGTCAGCGCTTGCGCTTTCTGCCGCGCTTCCGCCTCAGTTGCAGAATGCGAGCGCACGCGGAACGTGTTGCGCGTGAGATCCGGCAGCCCGTCCCAGATCTTGTCCCACTCGAATGGTCCCGAGAGCGCGATGCAGGCCTTGATGCGCTTCTCGTAGGCCGCGGCACGCGGCGAGTAATAACCGCCGAGGCTCACGCCCCAGATGGCGATGCGCTTCGCGTCGAGGTCGTTGCGCTCCTCGATCCAGTCGCACACCGCCTTGGCCGCGCGCTCGTAGTCGCCGCAGATCGGAATTTCGTACTCGGCCTCGCCCTGCCCCGGTCCGTCGATCGCAAGCGTCGCCATGCCGCGCGCGAGGAAAGGTTCCTCATAGGCGTGCAGCTCTTCTTTCGTCGAATCGAGCCCCGGCGCCATGATCACCACGGGGCCTGAACCACGCAGTACGCCGAAAATCGTCTTGCCTTCGAATGGGATCGCAACGCACTTGCCGGGGTGAGGCTTTAGGTGCGCGACGCCATCGCGATAGCACTCGACCGCCTTCATGTGCGCCTTCTTCATCTGGTCGATGTCCTGCACGAAGACGAACTTGGCAAAGTGGTAGTAGATGCCGGCGCGGACAAGATGTTCTCCGCCAGTCAACTTAAAACCGTCCTTGAGTGCATCGCGCCCAAGCTGCTCGTGCACAGCAGCGCGAGCTGACCACGCTGCGCACCAGTCCTCCCAGCGCTCGAGCGAGCCGGTGACATCTTCGAAGTCGGCGAGCAGCACACCGTTGGAAACAAACCGTGGCGCCCAATGCGAAATAGCGGACGTAACCCGCGCGTCTTTACCCATGATTCAGTCGACCTTCTTCAGTGCCTTGAGAATCCGCTCCGGGGTGAAAGGCATGCGCGTGACGCGCGCGCCGAGCGGGGCGAGCGCATCGTTGATCGCGTTCATGATCGCGCCGGGTGCACCGGCGGTACCGGCTTCGCCGACGCCCTTCGCGCCGAGCTGGGATTGCATGGTCGGCGTCTCGACGTGAGCGCACACGATGTCGGGCATCTCGCCCGCCATCGGCACCAAGTAGTCAGCCATGCTGCCGTTCAAGAGCTGCCCGTCCGGGCCATAGATGCATTCCTCGAAGAGCGCCGCGCCGATGCCCTGCACCACGCCGCCGCGCAGCTGCTCGTCCACCAGCATGGGATTTATCACGGTCCCGGAGTCCTCTACGCACCAGTGCTTGAGCAGTTTCACAAAACCGCTATCGGGATCGACTTCGAGGAGCGACGCCTGGATGCCGTTGGTGAAAGTGAAGCCATATTGCCGCGGCGTGTAGTGGCGCGTTACCGTGAGCTCCGACTGGAAATCGAGCGGCAGCGTGTCGGGCCGGAAGTACGCGACGCGCCCAAGCTCGGCTAGCTCGAGCTTCTTCTCGGTCGTGAGCTTGTGCACCACCGCGTTGCCCGCGATGTCGAGCTCCGCCTTGTCCATCTTGAGCATCGCTGCAGCGACGTCGAGCATGTTCGAGCGCAGCGCCCGCCCGGCGAGCAGCACGGCCTCGCCGCCGATGCCGGCGCCGCGCGAGGCCCAGGTGCCGCCACCGTATGGCGTTATGCCCGTATCACCCGTGATGACCTTCACCTTGGCGAGCGATACGCCGACCGCGCTCGCCGCGATCTGCGCAAAGATGGCCTCCGTCCCCTGCCCCTGCTCCGTCACGCTGCACATCACGGTCAACATGCCGGTCGGCTCGAGCCTGAGGGTCGCGCCGTCCTGCGCCGAGATGCGCGCGCCGCCGACGCCGTAGAACGCCGGCGATGGGTTCGTTACCTCGATCATCGAGGCGAGTCCTATGCCCCGGTAGATCTTCTGCTTCCGCAGCTCCGCCTGCTCGGCGCGCAGGGCCTTGTAGTCCATCTTCTGCAGCAAGAGATCCAGCGTCTTGTGGTGCGAGAGCTTTTCGAACTTGATGCCGGACGGGAATGTGTACGGGTACGCGTCGTCCGCGATGAGGTTGCGCCGCCGGAACTCGGCCGGATCCATGCCGAGCTTCTGCGCGGCAATGTCGACAATGCCTTCCGTCAGCGCGACGGCGATCGGATGGCCCACCGCGCGGTACTGGCACGTCACATTCTTGTTGGTGAAGACGACGTGCATCTTCGCGCGGTACTTCTGGTGCTTGTACGGACCACCCGTGAGGTTAACTACCTGGTTCCCCTCGATGCCGCTGGTGCGCGGGTACACCGAATACGGGCCGATCGCGGTCACGTCGTCGAGATCAAACGCGAGGATGTCGCCCTCTTTGCTGCAAGCGAGGCGAACCTTGGCCTTATGCTCGCGCGCATGGATATCCGACAGGAATGATTCCAGCCGATCCGCCACGAACTTCACCGGCCGGCGCAGCATCACCGAAATCGCCGCGGTCGCCATCTCGTCCGGATAGACATGAACCTTGATGCCGAAGGAGCCGCCGACATCTTTCGTGATCACGCGCACATTCGCCTCGGGAATATTGAGGTGGCGCGAGAAGATGTCCTGCATCATGTGCGGCGCCTGCGTCGCGTGATACACGGTGAGCGAATGCTCGCCGGCGTTGTAGTCGGCGAGGATCGCGCGGCCTTCGAGGCAGACGCCCGTGTGCCGGCCGAAGTGGAACGTCTCCTCCACCACCACCACGGCGCTCGAGAACGCGTCGTCGACGCCGCCCGTGTCGTGCTCGCGCTTGAAGCAGATGTTGTCGCCGAGATCGGGATGGATGACGTTGCGGCCGGCGAGCGCATCGTCCATGTCGACAACGACGGGCAGCTCCTTCCACTCCGCCTCGATGAGCGCCACCGCGTCCTCGGCCTGGGAGCGCGACTCCGCCACCACCGCCGCGACCGCTTCGCCCTGCCAGCACGCACGCTCTATGGCGATCGCGTGCTGCGGCGGCGACTTGATGCCCTTCAGATGCGCTAGAACGGCAACCCACGGTGTGCAGTACTCGGCGACGGCGCGGCCGTCCAACACCGCGATGACACCCGGCGCCCGCAATGCCGCTTTGAAATCGAGCTTCTTGACCAGCGCATGTGCATACGGCGAGCGGAAGAACGCGACATGCGCGAGGCGCGGGAAGCGAAGATCGTCGATGAATGCCCCGCGGCCCTGCAGCAGGCGTTGCAAGCCCGGCCGCGGCACGCTCTCGCCGATGTAGCCGCGATCGACCTTCGTGCCCGGCGCGTGGAGGGGAAGCTCAGCCTTTCCCATTGATGGTCGCTTCTATGGCGTCGACGATGGCCTGGTAACCCGTGCACCGGCAGTAATTACCGGAGATGTGGGCCCGGATCTCGTCGCGCGTCGGCTTCGTACCGCTGCGCACTAGGTCCTGCGCAGCCATCAGCATCCCTGGCGTGCAGAACCCGCACTGCAGCGCGTTGTGCTCGTGGAATGCCTGCTGAAGCGGCGCAAGCTCCTTCGAATCGGAAAGGCCCTCGATCGTCTCGACGGTGCAGCCGTCGGCCTGCACCGCGAGCATCAGGCAGCCGCGCACGATGTCACCGTTCACGCGCACCGTACATGCACCGCATACGCCGTGCTCGCAGCCGATGTGCGACCCAGTGAGGCCAAGCTCGTCGCGCAGAAAGTCGACCAGGTGCACACGCGGCGCAATCCGGCGCGTGATGCGCGTGCCGTTGACCGTCAGTGTGGTTTCGACAGCGTGGTCCATGCGCGTGACAAGAGAACTTTGGCGAGGTGGAGCTTGGTCGCCGATGAGTTGTACAAGTCGGCCTGCGGCTGGAGATCGCGGCCGAGGAGCTCCAGGGCGGCGTTGAGCGACACGGCGCGCGAAGCCTGCTCGGCGAACACCGGCGTCGCGCCGACGCCGAGATAGGCGATGCGGCGGCCGGAAGCGTCGGCGACGCCGGCAAGTCCGACGATGGCGTAATCGCCGTGCCGCCGGGCGAGCTCGAGGAACACCGAGCGCTCGACCTTCGGAAATTCGGCGGCGGCGAGGATCTCGCCGGGCCGAATGTCGGTCTCGAACAATCCTTTAAAGAATTTCGCCGCCGGCACGCGACGCTCGCCGCGGCGATGCACCAGCACGATCGTGGCGTTCAGCGCTAAAGCGCAGGCGGGATATTCCGCCGCGGGATCGGCGAGCGCGAGGCTGCCGCCCATCGTGCCGCGGTTGCGTATCGCCGGGTGCGCAATATGAGCCGCCGCCTGCAAGAGCAGCGGTGCGTGCTGGTCCACGGCGTCGGAGCGCTGTAGCTGCGCGTGCGTCACGAGCGCGCCAATGCGCAGCCCGCCCGGACGGCGGTCGATGCCCTGCAGATCCTTGAGACCGGTGATGTCGATCAGTAGCTCGGGCGACGCGAGCCGCATGTTCAGCGATGGAATCAGGCTCTGCCCGCCGGCCAGGATCCTGGCGCCGGGGCGCTCGATCAATTCGAATGCTTCGGCGAGCGACTTCGCCTTCGCATAGGCGAACGACGGCGCTTTCAAGTTCCCTCCTCGTTTCGAGAACGAGTATGCCCCAAGTGCCTGAGGCTGCGCTACGATTTCCCCGGGGAGGTCGCAATGCCGCTCATCGCAATGAATCGGGAAATGGGCTCGCTGGGCAAGGATGTCGCCCGGGGCTTGTCGCAGGCGCTCGGCCTCAAGGTGCACCACCACGAAATCATCGACCACCTCGCGAACCGGGCGCGCGTTCGCAAGAGCCACGTCATCAGCTTCCTCGAAGGCACGCAAGGCATCCTCGAGCGGTTGACGGTCGATAACCTGAAGCTGCGCATCCTCACCGCCGACGAGATCATGTCGGCTTCAGAAGCGAACGAAGGCGCGATCCTGCGTGGCTGGGGTGCGACGTCGCTGCTGAAAGATGTGCCGCACGCCGTGCGCGTCTGCGTCTCTGCTTCGCGCCGCGAGCGCGTGAAGCGCATGATGAAGCGCCTCGACATGGAAGACCAGAACGCCGCCGAGCGCATCGTCGACCAGAACGACGAAGCCGCGCAGGCCGTGATGCGCCGGCATTTCCACATCGACGTGCGCGACATCAACGAGTACGACGTTGGCTTCAACACCGACCGCATGACCGCCGACCAGTGCGTCGAGAAGATCATGCAGATGGTCCGCTCGCCGCAGTTCGAGGAAACCGAGCAGTCGCGCGGCAAGCTGCGCGACGTCGCGATCATGCACCACGTGCGCGCGGCGCTCCGCACGCACCAGGCCACCGCCCACTGCTATGTGAAGACCGCCGTGCTCTACGGCCGCGTCACCCTCGAAGGCGTCGTGGACGACAGCGAACAGCGTAACGCCTGCGCCGACATCGCCGGGCGCATCAAGGGCGTGATGGACGTCGACAACCGCCTGCGCACGGCCGACATGCCGGCCCGCCGCGGCGGCAGCATCTGATTCCGGACAACGTCCGTAATTATTTCTTGCTCGCCCTCGCGGCCGGAATGTCGATGCCGCCGTGGAGAACGTGACCGCCGCGATGGCGGAACGCTACCCGGATCGCAACCGTCTCGCGGGCGCCATCAAGGCCGCCTACGCGGCGGCGCCGTAGTAAGGCTTCCTAGCCTCCTCCTTTTTCACCACCCTCGGGACGGCAAGCACGCAGCTGCTCTCTGTTCTGGGCCTGCTGCACGCACGATTTGGCTTGCTGCAGCATCTGGATCCTGCTGTCGATGCGCTCGAGGAGTTTTTGCTTCCCCTCCTGGAATTGCTCCGGAGTAGGTTCGCCCCCTTTGCCACCCTTCTGATTGCCGGGCTGCTGTCCTATTGCAGGAACCGTGAACAAGGAGAGAGTGAATGCTGCGACAAGAGCTCGCTTCATTTGCATGGTCTCCCTACGTGATGTTTGTGAAAAGACCGAAACGGGCATCGAGTATGCGTGCGACGTCTGACAGAGCCCTTGCTACAACCCTAACGGCGCACGGAATTTTCGTCAGAATGCCTGCGTTCGGCCCAAAGCGGAGTTGGTGGAGCAACAGCGCGCCTGATCAGCCCGTCAGGGCGATACTCTGGGCTTGGGAGCTCCTGGAATGGTGCTATGAGCGATCGTTTGACGCTTGCGACATCGACTGGACTGCCGTTTGTGGCCCTCGCGTTTCATGTGGCAGCGGGCACCGTTGCCCTGGCGGCCGGTTGGGTGGCCATGGTCGCTAGGAAGGGCGGGACGTACCACCGTCGTAGTGGGCACATTTACGTCTGTGCGATGATCGCGATGGGTCTGATGGCTGTCGGGATCTCGGTGTACGAGAGCAAGGAGTCAATTGCTGGAGGCGCGCTCGCCGGGTACTTTGTCTTCACGGCGTGGACAACGGTCAGGCCACTGCCCCAAGCAGGCCGGCAAATGGACTTCGTCCTCATGGCGCTCGCATGGGTCTTCGCCGCAAGCGGATTTGCCCAAGCCTTCACGGCGCTCGGTAAGCCTGGACATCAGGTCGACGGGGTGCCTGCTGGGATGCAGTTCTTCATGTCGACGATCGTGCTGCTTGCTGCTATCGGGGATGTCAGGATGATCCGGGCCGGTAGCCTTCAGGGAGCGCAACGATTGGCGCGTCACCTTTGGCGGATGTGCTTCGGCCTATTCATTGCCACAGGTTCTTTCGTCGCCCAGCTTGTCCAGATGACATTCATGCCTGCGTGGATGCGGAGTCTCCCGGTGATTTTGGTCCTGGCAGCTGGCCCGCTGGTTGTGCTGGTCTACTGGATGTGGCGGGTGCGCCTCAGGCAGAACCCTACGCCGGCCGGAGGCAGACCTAGACTAATGTCCGGTTACGACCCAAAGCGGACATAATTCGAGACCCATGGACTTCGCCGCAATGGTCAGCCGAGTAATGAAAAACAATCGGACGTCGAAGGCGATTGTCGTCGCCACCGTCATTTTTCTGTTCGGCATGGCAATGCTCCTGCTGCCTGGCGTGTCGCCCAATTGGAATCACATGGGCTGGATCACGCGCTCGTTGGGATTTGCCGCGCTCTTCGTGCTGTGGATTTCGGTCTACCGGATGATGAAGTAGCTTGGCGTAGGACCTACCACTCATCATCATGTCCGCCGGTGCTCATTAGCCAAGC
>JAFARH010000324.1 GCA_019245555.1 Betaproteobacteria bacterium | reverse complement strand
CTCGCGTTTGGCCTTTTCTGGCTGGCTTGGATCCTGGGCACGCTCCTTTATGAAGGCGGCACGGCACTCCTTCGCGCGACGCTCTACTACCAGATGACGCCGCCGCCCGGGTCGGACGGTGGTCTTGCCAATGCCATTGCAGGGAGCGCGCTCCTCATCGTGATGGGTACCGTGATAGGCACGCCGGTCGGCATTCTGGCCGGCACCTATCTCGCCGAGTACGGCAAGGGCAGCTGGCTCGCTGCCGCGACTCGCTTCCTCAACGACGTGCTGCTCTCAGCGCCCTCGATCGTCATCGGGCTCTTCGTCTACTCGGTGTACGTCGCTCGAGTGAAGCACTTCTCCGGCTTCGCTGGAGCGCTTGCGCTCTCGCTCATCGTTATCCCGGTCGTTGTGCGCACCACCGACGACATGCTGAAGCTCGTGCCGAACAGCCTGCGCGAAGCGGCCGTGGCCCTCGGTTGCCCGATGTGGAAGATGATCGTGATGGTCACCTACCGCGCCGCGAAAACCGGGATCCTCACTGGCATCCTGCTCGCGGTGGCGCGCATCAGCGGCGAGACCGCACCGCTCCTCTTCACTGCGCTCAACAACCAGTTCTGGTCTATGGACCTGAACAAGCCGATGTCGAATCTGCCAACGGTGATCTTCCAGTTCGCCATGAGCCCGTATGAGGATTGGCACCGCCTCGCCTGGGGCGGTGCGGCGCTCATCACGCTCGCCGTGCTCGCGCTCAACATCATCGCCCGCATGCTGTTCCATAAAAAGGACTGAGGGATGGAGACTCCGAACGCCGCAGTCGCACGCCCAGCGCTCCGCACCGCCGTGCGCGGCCGCCAGCAGCCGGATCCTTCGCAGCTCACGGCGAAGCTGCGCATCAAGAACCTCAACTTCTACTACGGCGACTTCCACGCGCTGCACAACATCACGCTCGACATTCCCGAGAACTGCGTCACTGCGTTCATCGGCCCATCGGGCTGTGGCAAGTCGACGCTGCTACGTACCTTGAACCGCATGTATTCGCTCTACCCGGACCAGCGCGCCGAGGGCGAGATCGTCCTCGACGGCGAAAACGTGCTCGACATGCGGCGCGACCTGCCGCTGCTACGCGCCAAGGTCGGGATGGTTTTCCAGAAGCCCACGCCGTTCCCGATGTCGATCTACGACAACATCGCGTTCGGCGTGCGGCTCTACGAGCGCCTTTCGAAGCGCGCCATGGACGAGCGCGTGGAATCGGCGCTGACCCGCGCCGCGCTCTGGACCGAGGTGAAAGGCAAGCTCCAGCAGAGCGGCAACAGCCTTTCCGGCGGCCAGCAGCAGCGGCTTTGCATCGCGCGCTGCATCGCCATCAAGCCGGAAGTGCTGCTTCTGGATGAGCCGTGCTCGGCCCTCGACCCGATTTCCACCACCCGCATCGAGGAGCTGATCACCGAGCTGAAGAACGACTACACCGTGGTGATCGTGACGCACAACATGCAGCAGGCGGCGCGCGTCTCGGATTACACCGCGTACATGTATCTGGGCGATCTGATCGAGTACGGCGACACCGATTCAATCTTCATCAAGCCGCAGCGGAAACAGACCGAGGATTACATCACCGGGCGCTTTGGCTGATCGGATTTCGATCCGTCATGGACCTTATCCTCTGGCGGCACGCCGAAGCCGAGGAGCACGAAGACGATCTGCGGCGTCGGCTCACTGCCAAGGGACGCAAGCAAGCCGCGCGCGCTGCTGAATGGCTGTTGCAACGGCTGCCGGCGCGCTTCGCACTGATTTCCAGCCCCGCGGTGCGCGCGCACCAGACCGCACAGGCGCTCGGCACACCGATCAAAGTCGAGCAGTCGCTCGCGCCCGGCGCTTCACCGAAGGCGATCATTGCCGCGGCGGGCTGGCCGGATTACAAGGGTGCGGTTCTCATTGTCGGGCATCAGCCGGACCTCGGCCGCGCCCTTGCTCAGCTCGTGGCCAATGCTCCGGGACCCTGGAGCGTCAAGAAGGGCGCGTTCTGGTGGATCTCCAACCGCGTCCGTGACGGCGACGCGCAGGTCGTAGTGCGAGCGGTCGTTTCACCCGACCTGCTGTAGCTCCGGAAGGCCTTCGATGTAACCGACGGCAGCGCTGCGCCGCTCTTTGTAGTTCCGGTCGACGATAGGGGCGAGCGCCGCCTTCACCTTGTCGTGCAGCGGCGCTTCCCAGTCGCCCGCATGCTGGAAGTTGCTCATGATGTAGGCGAAGCCGTTCACGTCGTCCGCGGCCTGCAGGCCGGTCGATTCGGCGCCAACCGGGCAGGAAAGGATGCGTGCGAGCTTCCCGGTGTCGACGTTGTAGGCCCACAGGAAGTTATTGACGTGCATCCCGCTGTCCTCGCCGATGAAGAGCGTGCGCAGCCTCTCGGAGAACTTGAGGTTGTCCGGATTCGCAATACGTTCCGCGTCAGCCGTGTTGCCCAGCCCATCCGCGGCGGCCAGGTCCTTGCCGACGAGCGCGGGCACCGCACTCAGTTGTAGCGGCACCCATTCACTGTCGATCGTTGCTCCGCGGGTGTCTTTCTGTCCCGCCGCCATCGGCAACCGATACACGGCGCCCGCGTTGATCGGCGCGACCTTGATGCCGCTCTTGCCGTCGGTCATCGACTGATAGATGTATGACATGGCGATATAGGCGGTGCGGTCGCGCGCGTTGACCGTGACGCCTTCCATCTTGGTGAAGGCCATCGTCCCGCCGGCGGCGGCCGCCCATCGGTGTGTCTCGAGGAACGTCGCGGCCTTTTCCCGCCCAGGGACGAAGCGCACCCATTGCGGTCGTCCGCTGAACTGGATCGCCTTGTATTGCGAATCGCCGGGATCGGCGCTCTTCACATCGACGATGTCCGCTGGCTTCAGGCTGTCGGCGAGCTGCTTGATCTCGTCGCTCGTCGCGTGGCCGAGATTGATCCATTCCAGATCGAACACGCCGCCCGCATTGAGGTCGATGCCAGACTGCTGCGTGCACTTCGCGACGTAGAGCGTGCCGCTCGAAAGATCGGCCGCGCGATCGGCGACGAACATGAAGAGTCCGCCGTTCGT
>JAFARH010000315.1 GCA_019245555.1 Betaproteobacteria bacterium | reverse complement strand
CGAAGCCTTTCTTCTTAACGGTTCTATCGAGCTCGGCGAGAGTTTCCAGCAATCCTTGCATCATGCCAAGCGGCCAGGAGTTGGGCCCGTCGCACAGCGCCTCGTCCGGCTTGGGATGCGTCTCCATGAAAACGCCCGAAACGCCTGCCCCAACCGCCGCTCGGGCCAGCACCGGAATGAACTCGCGCTGCCCACCAGAGGCCGTGCCTTGGCCGCCCGGAAGCTGTACCGAATGCGTCGCGTCGAACACCACGGGGCAGCCGGTGTCGCGCATCGCAGCGAGCCCGCGCATGTCGACCACCAGGTTGTTGTAGCCGAAGCTGAAGCCGCGCTCGCACACCAGGATCTGCTTGTTGCCGGTGCTCTGCGCCTTCTCGACCACGTTCTTCATTTCCCAAGGCGAGAGGAACTGGCCCTTCTTGATGTTGAGCGGCTTGCCCTGCTTGGCGGCGCTCTTGATGAAATTCGTCTGGCGGCAAAGGAAGGCCGGCGTCTGGATCACGTCGACGACGGCCGCGACCTCTGCGAGCGGTGTGTCCTCGTGGACATCCGTGAGGACCGGAACACCAATCTGCTTCTTGACCTTGGCGAGGATCTTGAGACCCTCCTCCATGCCAGGTCCGCGATAGCTCTTGCCCGAGGTCCGGTTCGCCTTGTCGAAGGAGCCTTTGAAGATGTAGGGCATGCCGAGCTTGCCCGTGTACTCCTTCAACCGGCCGGCGACGTCGAGGCAGAGCTGCTCGGTCTCCAGGGTATCCGGGCCGGCAATGAGAAAGAGCGGCCTGTCCAGGCCGGCGTCGAAACCGCAAAGCTTCACGCTGCGACTACTGAAAGTGTGCCGCCGGGGCGCTGGGCGCGGGCACGTTGCCGGAGCGCAGCCTCGACGAACGCCTTGAACAACGGATGGCCGTCGCGCGGCGTGGAGGTGAACTCCGGGTGGAACTGGACGCCGATGAAGAACGGGTGTCCCGGCAGCTCCATGATTTCCGGCAGGTTTTCGCTTGGGGTGCGCGCCGAGACCTTGTAGCCCTTCGCTTCGAGCTGCGGCACGTAGATGTTATTCACCTCATAGCGATGCCGGTGCCGCTCGTTTACGCTCGCGCCATATATGGAAGCCGCCAGCGTCCCCGGCTCGACCGGGCAGCGCTGCGCGCCGAGGCGCATCGTGCCGCCGAGATCCGATTTTTCCGTGCGGCGCTCGATCCGGCCGGTGCGGTCCAGCCATTCGGTGATGAGTGCCACCACCGGATGCGGCGTGTCCTGGTCGAATTCGGTGCTGTTCGCCCCGGCGAGAGCAACCGCATTGCGGGCAAATTCGATAGTGGCGAGCTGCATGCCGAGGCAGATGCCGAGGTACGGGATGCCGTTCTCGCGCGCATAGCGGATCGCCCGGATCTTGCCTTCGGTGCCGCGCTTGCCGAAGCCCCCCGGCACGAGGATCGCGTCCATCTTCTCGAGGCCGCCGACGCCTTGGGCCTTCTCGAGCTCCTCGGAATCGAAGTAATGGATGTTGACCCGGCTATGCGTGTGGATGCCGGCGTGCTTGAGTGCCTCGTTGAGCGACTTATACGAATCCTGCAGGTCGACGTACTTGCCGACGAAGGCGACATCGACTTCGTGCTCAGGATGCTCGAGCGCGTCGACGATCTTGCGCCAGGCCGAGAGGTCGGCGGCGCGCGCCAGGATCGCGAGCTTGTGGCACACGATCTCGTCCAGCATCTGGTCGTGCAGCATCTCCGGGATCTTGTAGATCGAGTCCACATCCCAGGCGGAGATGACCGCTTCTTTCTGGACGTTACAGAAGAGCGCAATCTTCCGGCGCTCATCGTCCGGCAGCGGCGAAAGGGTGCGGCAAACCAGCGCATCGGGCTGGATACCGATCTCGCGCAGCTCCTTGACCGAATGCTGGGTGGGCTTGGTCTTGATCTCCCCTGCCGCGGCCACGAAAGGCACGAGCGTCAGGTGGATGTAGCAGACGTTGTTCCGGCCGAGCTCGAGGCCCATCTGCCGGATCGCTTCCAGGAAGGGCAGCGACTCGATGTCGCCCACCGTGCCGCCGACCTCGACGATGGCCACGTCGGCCTCGCCGGCTCCCCGCTTGATGAAGGCCTTGATCTCGTCCGTGATATGCGGGATGACCTGGACGGTGCCGCCGAGGTAGTCGCCCCGGCGCTCCTTCTTGATCACCGACTCATATACCTGGCCGGTGGTGAAGTTGTTCCAGCGGCGCATCTTCGAGCTCTGAAAGCGCTCGTAGTGCCCCAGGTCCAGGTCAGTCTCCGCGCCATCCTCGGTGACAAACACCTCGCCGTGCTGAAACGGCGACATCGTCCCAGGATCGACGTTGATGTACGGGTCCAGCTTGATGTTGGTGACGCGGATGCTGCGCGACTCGAGGATCGCGGCGAGGGAGGCGGCGGCGATGCCCTTCCCTAACGAGGAAACGACACCGCCTGTTACGAAGACATACTTTGCCATCTACCCATCACGTACGGAGATGACGGAGTTTACAGGAATTTTCTTTTGTCGTTTAGTCCACGTACACCCATTGCACTTCAACCCAGTTGTCGGCGCGGTGAACCGCGCGAATATTTTCACGCATCGCCCACGGAATCACCTGCCGATGCAGCGGCACGTGATGAATCTGC
>JAFARH010000217.1 GCA_019245555.1 Betaproteobacteria bacterium | reverse complement strand
ATCTCGCGGAACAACGTGTACTACATCTGGAAGTCCGGCTGGGAGTCGATCGCGACCCAGGGCGGCGGCGGCAATGACGTCGACTACGACCTCTATAACGGTGCCATCACCGGCATCAGCGGGGTCGAGGGCAACGGCATGCATGTGGCGCCGACGTTCGCCAACGGCAACGGTGTGGGCATGAGCGGCATGTACCAGCTCGCGCCGGGCACGCCGGGATATGGGACAGGTGCACGCATCCCGAACTTCAATGACCAGTACGCTGCGCCGGATATTGGCGCCCATCAGTCGGGCACCGCGGCAATGACGTTCGGCATCAACGGTCATCGCTGATCAGGTTGTTGTGCTTTCGGGCCGGTGCCTCGTGCACCGGCCCTTTTTTTTGTGCTTTTCGTCGGCCGCGAGCGACACAAGAAAGCGAAGTGAAACAACGCGTTGAGTTGTAGTCCGAAGCGCGTGTCGGGCGAAGCCCACAAACCCACCCAGCGTTCTCTGCAGCCGTAGCTGCAAGCCTTTGAACCAGCGCATATTTCTGAGCTGGCACAGCAACTGCTAACTGTCGTAGGCCGAACTACAAGTTTCTAAGTCGGCTCACTACAAAGAAACAAGGGAGATAACGAATGAAGAAGTCCAAGGGATTCACGCTGCTCGAGCTGCTGGTGGTGATCGTGATCATCGGCTTGCTCGCCGGCTACGTCGCCCCGCGCTACTTCGGGCAGGTCGGCAAGTCGGAAGTACAGGTCGCGCGCGCGCAGATCGATGCGCTTGAAAAAGCGTTCGACCAATACCGCCTCGACACGCGCCATTACCCGCAGGCGCTCGACGCGCTCACCAGCAAGCCGGAGAGCGAAGCGAACTGGAGCGGGCCGTATCTGAAGAAGTCCGTACCGAATGATCCGTGGGGCCGCCCCTACGTGTATCGCGCGCCGGGAACGAAGAGTGACTACGACCTCTACTCCCTCGGCCGAGACGGAAAACCTGGCGGCACGGGTGAAGACGCCGATATCGGCATTGAGACACAGGTAGCCAATAGCAAGTAAATGCAATTTAACGTCCACGCAATCGACGCGCAGCAACAGGTCATCGCTCTCCGCCTAGAGGCGGCGGGCGAGGCCGATGCGCGCGGCCAGGCGGAGCAACGCGGCCTGACGGTCTTCTCCATCGAGAGCAGGCGGTCGATGCCGCGCCTTCACCGCGCGGGTGGATTCAAGACCTCGCTCTTCTCGATCGAGCTCCTCTCGCTTCTCGAAGCGGGCCTGAACCTCGTCGAGGCGCTGCAGACCTTGGCCGAGAAAGATACGACCGGTGAGCGCCAGCAAGTCGTGAGCGGGCTCGTCGCTTCGATCAGCCGCGGCGAGCCGTTCTCCAAGGCGGTGGCAGCGTTCCCCGAGCATTTCTCGCCGCTCTATGTGGCGACGATCAAGGCGAGCGAGCGCACGGGCAACGTGAAGGAAGCCCTCTCGCGCTTCATCGCGTATCACGACGAGCTCGACAAGGTGAAGAAGAAGGTGGTCTCCGCCAGCATCTATCCGGCGATCCTGATGATCGTCGGCACGCTGGTGCTCGGCTTCCTCATGTTCTACGTGGTGCCGCGCTTCGCAGGGGTGTACGAGGACATGCACAACACCCTGCCGCTCTTCTCGCGCCTCCTCCTCTCATTTGGCAGTTTCATCGGAAGACATAGTTACTTCTTGTTTTCCGCTTTTATTCTCGGCGTCGGCTCGTTCGCCTGGGCCCTCAGCCGTCCCAATGTGCGGTCGGCGGTGATGCAACGCATCTGGCAGCTGCCCGCGCTGGGCGAGCGCATGAAGACGTACCAGCTCGCCCGCCTCTATCGGACCGCCGGCATGCTGATGCGCGCCGGCATTCCCGCGGTGCGCGCGCTGGAGATGGTGCAAGACCTCCTCGCCTCGCACCTGCGGCCGCAGCTCGTGCGTGCGCGCTCGCTGATCGGGGAAGGCCATGCCATGTCCGCGGCGCTCGGCGCTGCCGGACTCGCCACTCCGGTCGCGGCGCGGATGCTGACCGTCGGCGAGCGCAGCGGCGACATGGGCCGCATGCTCGGCGAGATCGCGCGCTTCCACGACGACGAGGTGGCGCGCTTCATCGACTGGTTCACCCGCGCCTTCGAGCCGGTGCTGATGGCGGTCCTCGGCGTGGCGATCGGCCTCGTCGTGGTGCTCATGTACATGCCGATCTTCGAGCTTGCAGGGAACATCAAATGAATATCGAAGCACTTGAGCGCGAGCACGGCGAAGAGGTCGTGACGCACCTCTCGCAGGCGCTGCACATGCCGGGCGTAACGCTCGACGAGATGAGCAACGCCGAAGCAGCGTTTGACCTCGTGCCCTACGCCGAGGCGGCGCGCCGTGGCTGCGTAGCCATGCGCAATAGCGAAGGTGCCGTCGCCATCGTCCTCGGCAACCCTTTCGACCTCGACACGCAGGATTGGCTGGAAGAGCGGCTCACGGTGCCCTTCCGCTATCGCCTCGCTCGCCGCCAGGACGTCGCCGATTACCTCGCCCGCCAGGAAGCCGCGATGCGCGCGATGGACGGCGTCGCTTCGGCCATGAAGATCGAAGGCCCGGCCAATGACGAGGCGCAGGACCTCTCGTTCGAGGCGATCAGCGAGACCGATAGCCCGGTGGTCCGCTTGGTCGCATCGACGCTCTATGACGCCATCAAGGCCGGCGCGAGTGACGTGCATCTCGAGTCGACCGCAAATGGATTGACCATCAAGTACCGGGTGGACGGAGTCCTAACCCCGGCTGAGTCGGTGCCCGGCACCGAAGTCGCCGAGCAGGTCATCTCCCGCATCAAGGTCATGTCGGAGCTCGACATCGCCGAGCGCCGCGTGCCACAGGACGGCCGCTTCAAAGCTCGTCGCGAGGGTCGCGATATCGACTTCCGCGTCTCGGTCATGCCGAGCGTGTTCGGCGAAGACGCGGTGCTGCGGATTCTCGACCGTCGTGCGCTCTCCGATCAGCTGCGCGGTCTCACGCTCGACAGCCTCGGATTCGACGAAGAAATCATCGAGCGCATGCGCAAGCTCTCCGCGGAGCCCTACGGCATGCTGCTCGTCACCGGTCCGACGGGAAGCGGAAAAACCACTTCGCTTTACGCCACTATTTCCGAGGTCAACAAAGGCCTCGACAAGATCATCACCATCGAGGACCCGGTCGAGTACCAGCTGCCGGGCGTGCTGCAGATCCCGGTGAATGAGCAGAAGGGGCTCACGTTCGCCAGGGGACTGCGTTCCATCCTGCGCCACGACCCGGACCGCATCATGGTCGGCGAGATCCGCGACCCGGAGACCGCGGAGATCGCCGTGCAGTCGGCCCTCACGGGTCACCTGGTCTACACGACGGTCCACGCCAACAACGCGTTCGACGTCCTTGGTCGCTTCATGCACATGGCCGTCGATCCGTACAACCTGTGCTCGGCGCTGAACGCGGTGCTGGCGCAGCGACTCGTGCGGGTGTTCTGCACGAGCTGCAAGGGGAAAGGCTGCGCGCGGTGCCGCGGGACGGGATACCGCGGCCGCAAGGCGATCGGCGAGCTGCTCGTGCTGAACGACGAGCTGCGCGAGCTGATCATCGCGCGCGCACCGGCAAGGAAGCTTAAGGAAGTGGCTCGTGCCGCCGGCACGCTGCCGCTCAGGGAGGCCGCAATGCGGCTAGTCAATAACGGTGAAACAAGCATTGAGGAGATCAACCGTGTCACTTTTGTGGCGTAACAAGCAGCTGCGCATCGGCCTCGCGCCGGATTCGATCTACATCAGCGGCGCCAAGACCGTCGATGTAGCGGGTGGCGATGGCAGCTGGACGGCGCCGGTCGAAGCGCTCAGCGCAGTGCTCGCCGGACATAAAGGGGAAGCGGCGGTCGTGCTCGCCGACCAGTTCGTGCGCTATTCGCTGCTCGCCTATAACGAGACGCTGAAGACGCCCGAGCAGTGGAATGCGCTCGCGCTGCATCGCTTCGGCACGCTGCATGGGCCGCGCGCCGCGGACTGGCAGATCAACGTCACCTCGACCTCGCCGCTCGGTCCGCGCCTCGCCTGCGCGGTAGACCGTCCGCTGATCGAGCGCCTGGCGACGATCTTCACGAGCGCGGGGATTCATCTCGCGTCCGTCCAGCCGTTCCTCGTGGCTGCGTTCAACCGCATACGCAAGACGGTCGGCAACGGCTCGTGCTGGATCGTGGTGGAAGAGCCGGGCCGCCTCACGCTCGCGCTGATCCAGCGCGGCATGTGGATCGCGATCCGCGGCCGGCGCGCCGACAAAGGCTGGCGCAACGTCCTGCCCGAGATCCTCGAGCGCGAAAGCGCGTTCCTGGGGCTCTCGCAGCCGGTGACGCGCGTGATCGTTTGCACCCAAGGGGAGTTTGACACCGAGATGTACCAAGCCTGGAGAACAGAGGCCCTCGGTTACAGGGAGCTTGCTCTAGCAAGCGAATAAGGAGTCTGAATGCAACGCATCGAACTCGATTTCATTCGTCGCACGCCCCGCTCGCGCTGGGCGGGCCGCGTGCTGTTCGCTGTTTCGCTCGGCATCGCCGGCGACATGGCATTCAGCTATGCGCAGCTGGCGACGACCGTGAAAGCGAACGAGGCGGTCGTTGCGCGGGCGCATCACCCGCGCAAAGCCGTTCAAAACGTTTCCAACGACGAGCTGGCCGCTGCAAAAGACACGGTCGATCGCCTGGGCCTTCCCTGGCCGAAGCTCTTCTCCGCGCTCGAAGCCGCGGCGAACGACCGCGTGGCGCTGCTCGCCATCGAGCCCGACACGAAGACCGGCACGGTGAAGATCTCCGGCGA
>JAFARH010000183.1 GCA_019245555.1 Betaproteobacteria bacterium | reverse complement strand
GATGTGATTGCTCGCGAGAAGCTGCCGATCGGCATCTTCGTACTCGATACCGGCCGCCTGCACGATGACACGCTCGCGCTCATACCCGCCATCCGCGATCACTACGGGCTCGATGTAGAGGTGTACGAGCCGCAGGCAGCGGCGGTCGCGAATTACGTTTTCTTCTACGGTCGCGACGCGTTTTACGGCAGCACTGAGCTCCGGCACAAGTGCTGCGATATCCGCAAAGTCGAGCCGCTTGCTCGTGCACTGACCGGAAAGCGCGGCTGGATCACCGGGCAACGGCGCGAGCAGGCATCTAACCGTGCGGAGCTGCCGGAGCAGGAATTCGACGCCGTGCACGGCATCGAGAAATTCAATCCGCTGGCTGATTGGACCGGGGACGCGGTCTGGGAATACATCCATGCCCACCAGGTGCTCTACAACCGGCTCTATGACCAGGGCTATCGCTCGATCGGATGCGCGCCGTGCACGCGGCCGGTCCTGCCCGGCGAAGACATCCGAGCAGGACGCTGGTGGTGGGAGAAGACGGAAGCGAAGGAATGCGGGCTGCACGTGGCGCCGGACGGTCGCTTGGTTCGTGCGAAGGAGCCCGCATGAGCGCCGTGCTACGCGAGGAGCGGGTCGGCCTTCCGACGCGGAGCCACCTCGACTGGCTCGAGTCCGAGGCAATCTACATCCTGAGGGAGGTCGCCGGTCAGTGCCAGAACCCGGTCCTGCTCTTCTCAGGCGGCAAGGATTCGGCTGTGCTACTGCGTCTGGCCGAGCAGGCGTTCCGGCCGGGACGCTTTCCGTTTCCACTGATGCACATCGACACGGGGCACAACTTCCCGGAGGTCATTGAATTCCGGGACCGGCGTGTCGCCGAGCTGGGTGAGCGCCTGATCGTCCGATCCGTCGAAGATTCGATCCGGCGCGGCAGCGTTCGCCTGCGCAGCGAGACCGACAGCCGCAATGCGGCGCAGTCGGTGACGCTTCTCGAGGCGATCTCGGAATTCACGTTTGACGCCGCAATCGGCGGTGCCAGGCGCGATGAAGAGAAAGCGCGTGCCAAGGAGCGCGTGTTCTCGTTCCGTGACGAATTCGGGCAATGGGATCCGCGCCACCAGCGGCCGGAACTTTGGAGCCTCTATAACGCTCGCGTGCATCCGGGAGAGCACGTGCGTGTGTTCCCGATCAGCAACTGGACCGAGCTAGACGTCTGGCAATACATCGCCCGCGAGGCGATCGATCTGCCGTCGATCTATTACGCGCATCGCCGGCCGGTGGTGCGGCGGCGCGGTCTCCTCGTGCCCGTTACACCGCTGACGCCACCGAAAGTAGGGGAGGCGGTCGAGGAGATTTCGGTTCGCTTTCGCACCGTCGGCGACGTGAGCTGCACGTGCCCGGTCGAGTCGACCGCGGCGGATGTGAATTCGATCGTACGTGAGACCGTCAGCGCGACCCTGACCGAGCGCGGTGCCACTCGCATGGACGACCAGACCTCCGAGGCGTCGATGGAACGGCGCAAGAAGGAGGGCTACTTTTGAAGCTGCACGACCTTCCGCTTGAGGCTCGCGGCGTCCTCCGCTTCGTAACCGCTGGCAGCGTGGACGACGGCAAGAGCACGCTCATCGGGCGGCTCCTCTACGACTCGCGGGCGATTCTCGAAGATCAGCTTGCGGCGGTCGAGCGCGCGTCGCTCAGGCGTGGTGTAGGCGAGATCGATCTATCGCTCCTCACCGACGGCTTGGAAGCCGAGCGGGAGCAGGGCATCACGATCGACGTCGCTTACCGCTATTTCGCCACGCCGCGGCGCAAGTTCATCATCGCCGACGCCCCCGGGCACGAGCAGTACACGCGCAACATGGCGACCGGCGCAAGCACGGCGGACGCAGCCGTGCTGCTCGTCGATGTGCGCAAGCGCCTCGTCGAGCAGACGCGCCGTCATCTGCTGCTCGCGCGGCTTCTCGGCGTACGCCATGCGATCGTCTTTGCCAACAAGATGGACCTCGTCGGCTGCTCAGAAGCCATCTTCAACGCGGTGCGCGATGAGGTGAAGGCGTTTGCTGCGCCGCTCGGCTTCGCAACGCTCGACATCCTGCCGGGCTCGGCATTGCGCGGCGACATGGTTGTCGGCCGCGGCCCCGAGCTCGATTGGTTCGAAGGGCCGACGCTGCTGGAGCGGTTGGAAACACTCGACTCTGCCGCCGATCGGGCGGCCACCGGCCCCTTCCGCTTTCCGGTGCAGCTCGTGTCGCGTCCGCAGGGCGACAGTGCGCGCAGCTACCTCGGTCGCGTGGAGTCGGGCGCGGTGACGGTTGGCGATGAGGTATTGGTTCTGCCGGGTGGTCGCCGTTCGCGCGTTCAACGGATCAACGTGCAAGGCGTCCCTTCGGCAACGGCACTCGCCGGCGATTCAGTTTCCATTGCGCTCGCGGAGGATATCGACATCGCCCGCGGCGACCTGCTGGTGGACGCACGCTCAGCCCCGCACGAAGTGCGGCAGCCGGAGGCGACGATCGTATGGTTCGACACCGAGCCGATGCGGCCGACCGGGCGTTACCTGGTGCAGCAAGCGGGGCGCCGAACGCTCGGTCGGATCAAGGACGTCGTTAGCCGACGCGACGTCCATACCCTGGAAGAGCGGCCCGCCGGGAATGCGGTGGCCATGAACGACATCGTCCGGGCGACGCTGAGCCTGCAGGCGCCTCTTTTCGTGGATTCGTACCATGTGGTGCGCGCCACGGGATCGTTTATTCTTATCGACGAAGCCACCAATCGGACGGTCGCGGCAGGCATGATCCAGTGAGCGGTACCGTTTACCTCGTGGGCGCGGGCCCCGGCGCCGCCGACCTCCTCACCGTGCGCGCGGTGCGCCTTCTCGCCGAGGCTGACATCGTCTTCCATGACGCGCTCGTTTCGCAGGCGATTCTGGCGCTCGCGCCACAGGCCGAGAAGATCGCAGTAGGCAAGCGCAGCGGCCGGCACTCCACCGCGCAGCAATTCATCAATAAGCGCCTCGCGGATTCCGCGCGACAGCATTCGATCGTGGTGCGTCTGAAGGG
>JAFARH010000041.1 GCA_019245555.1 Betaproteobacteria bacterium | reverse complement strand
TCCAGACGACGTCGATCACGCCGAAGATCAGGTTGAGGCCGAGCGATAGCAGCGCCAGCAAACCACCCAGAAGCAACCCGTTGAGCACGGCGTCGAGCAGGAAGATGTCGAACAAGTCGCTCATAGGCCCAGGTACGCCTTCTGTATTTCGGGCGCCGCTTGCAGCTCGGCTGCGGTTCCGCTTTGAACGATGCGGCCCGCATCGAGGAGATACGCGCGGCTCACCACCTTCAGTACCTGCCGGATGTTCTGCTCCACGATGAGCACGGTGTAGCCCTGTGCGCAGATGCGACGCACCAGGTCGAACATCGACTGCACCACGACCGGCGCGAGACCGGCGGATGGTTCGTCGAGCAGGAGCAGCTTCGGCCCGGACATGAGCGCGCGGCCGATGGCGCACATTTGCTGCTCGCCGCCGGACATCGTGCCGGCGAGCTGCTGCCGCCGTTCCTTCAGTCGCGGAAAGAGCGCATAGACCTGCTCCAGGCGCTCGGCGTATTTGCCGCGGGCGGTGAAGGCGCCCATGCGCAGGTTCTCTTCCGCCGTGAGGCGCGGGAAGAGCCGGCGGTTCTCCGGCACCTGCGCAATGCCCCGCGCCACGACCGCATGTGCCGGCACATCGCTCAGCGTCTTGCCGTCGAAAAGCACATCGCCGCTAGAAGGCGTGATGAGCTTGGAGATCAGGCGCAGCAGCGTCGTCTTGCCGGCGCCGTTCGGCCCGATGACGGCGACCGACTCGCCGGCGTTGACGTCGAGCGAGACGTCGAACAGCGCCTGGAAGCCGCCGTAGCCGGCGGAGACGTTAGCGACGCGCAGCATAGGCCTGCACTTCCGGCGCGTCCGTGCCGAGATACACCTCGATCACCTTCGGATCGCCTGCGACCTCCGAAGGCTTGCCTCGGGCGATGACCTCGCCGTGATCGAGCACGACGCAGCGATCCACCACGCGCATCAGTACGCCCATGATGTGCTCGACCCAGACGATGGTGATGCCGCGCTTTGCCCGGATGCTGGAGAGGAGATCCGCCGCCTGGTCCATTTCCGAATGGTCGAGCCCGCCGAGCGATTCGTCGGCGAGGAGCAGCTTCGGCTGCGTGGCGAGCGCGCGGGCGAGCTCGAGCTTCTTCAGCCCCGCGGCACCGAGCCGCTCGACACTGTCCCCCCGCAAGCCGACGAGGTCGAGGCACTCACGGGCGACTGAATAGGCGTTCTCGCGACTTAATTTCTGATCCTGCCCATAGAACGCAGCCAGCGCGACGTTGTCGAGCACCGAGAGCTTGCGGAACGGCTTCGGGATCTGGTGGGTGCGTCCGATACCGGCGTGCGCCACGCGATACGCCGGCAGGCCGCCGATCTCCTCGCCGCGAAAGCGCACCGAGCCGGAGGTCGGCTGCAGCGCGCCCGCGATCAGGTTGAAGGTGGTGCTTTTTCCCGAGCCGTTGGGGCCGATGAGGCCGAGGATCTCGCCCTCGGCCACCTCGAAGGAAACATTCTTGACGGCTAAGAAGCCGTCAAATGATTTCGTCAGCCCTTCTACGCTAAGCACCTATCAGGGTGCGAACGTGTGGCCCTTCGGGAAAGGCAGCACCGGATCGGTGGTCTGCACTTCCTTCGGCCAGGCGATGCGCGCGCGGCCGTTGACGTACTGCATCACCACGACGAACGAGCGCTCGTTCTGACCGGCCATCGGGCCGTCTTTCAGGAACTTCACGCCGTAGCCCTGGATCGTGCCACCCACCGGGATATCAACGTCGAGTGCGGCTTTGCGCAGTGCTTCCGGATCGAAGCCGCCGTACTTCTTGATCGCGACCGGCAGGACGTCGTGCAGGAAGATGTACGTGTTGTTGAAGCCCATCGCCGCGTGCGGCGGCATCTCGCCGGGTCCGCGCACTTTCTCGAAACGCGTCTGCAGCTCCTTGAGGAGATCGGCGACGCCGGGCTTGAGGGACTTCGGATCGAGCAGCTGCGCCGCGGCCGGGTCGGCCGAATGGAAGTAGTTCACGTCGTCGCCGAACGTCTGGCGCAGCTTGTCGATCTGGCTGTGGCCGGCGCCATGGCCGATCAGCGCCTTGAACTTGAGGCTCTGCTCCTTCGCCTGGCGGAGGAAGAGCGTGATGTCCGGGTTGTAGCCGGTGTGCAGGATCACATCCGGCCGCGCGCGCTTCAGCTTCGTCACGAGGCTCGAGAGGTCTGGCGCGCTCGCCGCGTAGCCCTCCTTCATCACGATGTTCATCCCCATCTTCTTGCACTCGATGTCGTTCGCCGCCGCGACGCCGGCGCCATACGGGCCATCCTCATGGATGATCGCAATGCGCATGTTCTTCGGCTCGATGCCGAACTTCGACTTCGAATAGTTGTGCACGTAGGAGCAAGTCGCATTGCCGTACTGGTCGCTGTGCACCGTCGGCCGGAAGACGTACGTGAACTTCTTATCCTTCAGCACCGAGGAGGCAACGCAGATGTTGAGCCAGAGGAACTTCTTGCGCGCGTCGGCCTGCTGCGCCATCGGCACGCACTGCGCGCTCGAGTAGACGCCGGA
>JAFARH010000040.1 GCA_019245555.1 Betaproteobacteria bacterium | reverse complement strand
ATCGTCGAATTCCTCGATGCCCGTTCGCCGATCAACCGCCTGATCCCGGACGAGACCCGTGATCGGGTCGCGGTACGCCGCTGGGAAGCGCTCGCCGACGGCGTCCTCGACGCCGGATTGCTCGTGCGCTACGAATCGCTGCGCGACAAGAAAGAGCGCAGCAAGACATGGGTCGACAAGCAGGTGGCGCGCATGCACCGTGGCGTCGCAACGATCGCGCAGGAGCTCGAAGGACGGAACTGGTGCCACGGCGATCGCTACTCGCTCGCGGATATCGCCGTCGGCTGCTGCCTGGGGTGGCTCGGTTTCAGGAAACCTGGCGACGTCGATTGGCTCGGGCAATACTCGGGACCCGCACAGCACTACAAAAAGCTGATGGAACGCGCGGCGTTCGCCGACACCGTTCCGGTAGTTCCCAAATAGTCGCCTAAGTAATCACACCTCCGCCGAGGCAGACCTCGCCGTCGTAAAGCACGACCGATTGCCCGGGCGTCACCGCCCACTGGGGCGTCGCGAACTCGACCTTGATCTCGCTCTCGAGCACCCGGCTCAGGGTGCACGGCGCGTCGGCCTGGCGATACCGCGTCTTCGCCGTGTGCTGCGATTGCTCGCCTGGCGCCGCTCCTGCGATCCAGGTTGTCTCGTCGGCGGCCAGCGCGCGCTTCATGAGCAGTGGATGGTCGTGGCCTTGCACCACGATGAGCTTGTTCGCTCCGAGGTCCTTGCCCGCAACGTACCAGGGCTCCCCTGCTCCGCCGATGCCGATGCCCTTCCTCTGTCCGATCGTGTAGAAGGCGAGCCCGATGTGCTCGCCGATGACGCGGCCCTTGTCATTGACGATCGGCCCCGGCGCCTTCGGCAGATAGCGGTTGAGAAACTCGCGGAACGGTCGCTCGCCGATGAAGCAGATGCCGGTCGAATCTTTCTTGGCATGATTCGGCAGTTTGGCGTCGAGAGCGATCCGCCGTACTTCGCTCTTCTTCAGCTCGCCGACCGGAAACAGCACACGCGCAAGTTGCGCCTGGCTCAGGCGGTGTAGGAAATAGCTCTGGTCTTTTGAGCCGTCCTTGCCGCGTAACAGGCGTGTACCGTCACTACGAGCGTAGTGCCCGGTGGCGATCTTCTCGGCGCCGAGCCGCATCGCGTGGTCGAGGAATGCCTTGAACTTGATCTCGGCATTGCAAAGCACGTCAGGATTCGGCGTGCGGCCGGCCGAGTACTCGCGCAGGAATTCGGCGAACACGCGATCCTTGTACTCTGCGGCGAAGTTCACGGCCTCGAGCTCGATGCCGATGACGTCGGCCGCGGCGGCGGCGTCGATCAGGTCCTCACGCGTCGAGCAGTATTCGTCGTTGTCGTCGTCTTCCCAGTTTTTCATGAAGAGGCCGACCACGTCGTAGCCTTCGCGCTTCAAGAGGAGCGCCGCGACCGACGAGTCGACGCCGCCCGACATGCCGACAACGACCTTCACGCAAACTCCGGCGAGAAAAGGTCGAGCGGATAGCGCTTGCCCGAGAGGAAATCAGTTACGCATTTGGTAACGAGTGGCGAACGATGGTCGCTCTTCCGCGCAGCTAGCTCCGCTGGCGTGAGCCAATGCAATCGCACGATCTCTCCGTCGAGTGTCCGCGTCGGGTCTTGGCCCGATACGTCGCCGGCAAAGCAAAAGCGGAGAAACGTTACATCCTTCGCCGCGTAGTGCCAGCGATAGACGCCGACGAGCGAGCGCGGCTCGAAGTCATGCGCCGTCTCCTCCAGCACCTCACGCCGGCAAGCGGCGGCGAGCGATTCGCCCGGATCGAGGTGTCCCGCGGGTTGATTGAGCACCAGGCGGCCATCGATCCTTTCCTCGACGAAAAGGAATCGCCCGCCGCGCTCGATCACTGCGGCGACCGTCACGCTCGGCTTCCAGATCATGCTGCTTTTCGGGTGTTCTTCTTGATGAAGTCGGCCATGCGCTGCACGCCCGCCTCGATCGCTTTGTTGGATGCGGCGTACGAGAAGCGGACATGTTGGCCTTCGCCCGGCACGCGGCTGCCAAAGTGGATATCGGCGAGCACAGCCACGCCCGCTTCGTTGAGCAGGCGCTTGCGGAACTCCTCGGAATCCGCAGCACCGATGCGACGGCAGGCCTCTGTCACGTTCGGCCACGCGTAGAACGCCCCACCGGGCACCCGGCAGGTCACGCCCGGCACCTCGTTCAGCAGGCGCACGATCAGGTCG
>JAFARH010000307.1 GCA_019245555.1 Betaproteobacteria bacterium | reverse complement strand
CCCGGCGTGACGAGCGTGGAATCCGAGAAGCGGGAGGTCGGGGTCGCGGCCGCCGAAGAGGTGCATGCTGGCATGGCCCTCGGGCTCGGCAGCGGCTCGACCGTCTACTACTTCTTAGAGGAACTCGGCCGGCGTGTTTCCGCTGGGCTGCGGGTGAACGGCATTCCAACGTCGGAGCACACCGCGGAGCTGGCCCGTCAGTTTGGCATCCCACTGGTCACTTTCGACGAATGCCGCGCGCTGGACCTGGACGTTGATGGCGCCGACGAGGTCGATCCCAACCTCAACCTGATCAAGGGCCATGGCGGCGCGCTGCTGCGCGAGAAGATCATCGCCCGGATTTCCCGCCGCCGGCTCATCGTCGTGGACGGCACGAAGGTGAGCACCGGCCTGGGCATCAAGGCCGAGCTGCCCGTCGAGGTGCTGCCGTTTGCCGTGTCCCTTGCCGGCGACCGCATTCGCGAGCTTGGCGGCGCCCCCACGTTGCGACGCACCGCGGATGGTGATCCGTACGTCACCGACAACAGCAACTGGATCCTCGACTGTCGGTTTCCACCAATAGCCAATGCCGCCCAGCTCGAACGTGAGCTGAATGGCGCGCCGGGTGTGGTCGAGAACGGCTTATTCGTGGGCCTTGCTGATGGTGTGCTCGTGGCCGAAGGCAGCGGGGTGCGGCGCCTTGTCCGGAGCGGACAAATTCCCGCTTGACAGCGCACAGGCGACGCTGTATAGTTGCGTCGCATACTAGCGTGATAACACGATCTTTTCCGCGGCGGTAACGGGGTGCTCGATCAATACGTTGATGTCATGGAAGCTGCCCTGAGGCTGAAGATCAATGTGGACACCGTGAAGCGCCTGATACGTCAGGGCCGCCTGCCGGCGACTCGCTGGGGCAACAAGTACATCATCGACCGCGACCAGCTCGAGATGTTTGCCGCCACCTACAACCCACTTCCCGGTCGCAAACGGAGGCTCATATAGCGTGATGGCGCGGGCGCTCGGAAGGGCTTTCTCCTACCGCCAGAGGGTGGATGAGGAGGCAATCAGCCCGGAAGGGCTCTATGAGCGCGCCATGCGACTGCAGCGGGAGGGCAAGCTCGAGGCGGCGCTCGCGTCCTACAGCGACGTCATCCTGGCGGACCCGGAGTTTGCCGAGGCCTATCTCGGCCGAGCAACCACGTGCTACCTGCTGGGTAATTGCGACCAGGCCATCAACGACTGCAATCGCGCCATCGAGCTGCGCCGTGACTTCGTGGAAGCGTATTTCACTCGCGGCGCCGCCTACTGGGGCTTGGCCTCGGAGCTCCCGGGCGATGATCCCTACATCCTGGGCTTCTGCGAACAGGCCATCAGCGACTGCACGGTCGTGATCGTCGCCCAGCCGCGGCACGGCCAGGCCTACTTCAACCGCGGGATGGCCTATTGGGCGCTGAGTAACCGGCCAATGGCCAAGCACGACCTGGAGAACGCCGTCGCCCTTATCAAGCATCCGGGCTGGCATGCCGAAGCTGAAGCATGGCTCAAAGAGCTCAAGAAACCACGACTTTTGTCCCGGTACGAGCGGGACAGTTGGCATACTTATTGCGGTAAATAGAGCGGGAGATTAGTCTCCCCCTTTTCTTTCGTCAGCCCATGTGTGCCGCACTCCGCACATGGGCGGACTTATCGGTCGGGGGCCAGCTGCGACGGCTGGCCCCCGACTCGTTTATTTGGGCTAAACTCAAGCTCTCTACGCCGGAGTAGCTCAGCGGTAGAGCAGCGGACTCATAAGCCGTTGGTCGTCAGTTCAAATCTGACCTCCGGCACGCCATGGCAGACAAGATCGAGATCAAGAATCTCGTAAAAGTGTTCCCCGGCCGGCCGGATCCGGTGGTCGCCATCGAAACCATCAACCTGTCCATCCCGCGCGGGCAGTTCGTGTGCATCGTCGGCCCCAGCGGCTGCGGTAAGACCACGCTGCTGCGCATCATGGCCGGTCTCGACAAGCAGAGCTATGGCGCCGTCAACGTCATCCACGAGGACCGCACCAAGCGCTCCAACTCGATGATTTTCCAGGAGCAGTCGATCTTCCCCTGGATGACCGTTCGCGAGAACATCTCTTATGGCTTGCGCATGCGTGGCGTCGATCGGAAGACCTACGCACCGATAGTCGACCAGTACATCCTTAAGGTCGGCTTGACGCGCTTCGCCGATTCCTTCCCCTATCAGCTTTCCGGCGGTATGAAGCAGCGCGTCAGCATCGCCCGCGCCTTCGC
>JAFARH010000050.1 GCA_019245555.1 Betaproteobacteria bacterium | reverse complement strand
GTGATCCTTCAGCGAATGCGGCGCCGCACCGATTTCCTGGCCGTTGACGGTGGGACGCTTCGCGCCTTCGACGTGGGTGATGAAGTAGCCCTGCGGGCGGCGTGTGAGCACCGCGACCTGCACGCCGGGCTTGCCGAGAGTGGTAAGCGGCTTCGTGAGCTCGAGCTCTTTGCCCGCGTTGCCGCCCGAAAGAAGCTGGATTGCGCCGAGGGGCTGGCTGGCCGGCTTGGATGCCGCCGGAGCGGCGGGAGCGGGTGCTGCGGCAGCCGGTGCCGGGGCAGCCGCTGGAGCGGCCGCAGGCGGTGGTGCGATCTTTGGACCGGCGTCCTTGTCGGCGACACCGGCGGCTTGCGCGCTCGCGGCGGCAGCCTGTACCGCGGCCTGGCGTTGCGCGACCGCAGCTGCAGCGCCGCCTCCTGCCGCGCCTGCGGCAGCCGCGGCGGCCTTCATCGCAGAGGGACGCAGCACCATCGTCTTCTCGAAGTCGGCTTTCTCACCGCCGGCACCTGCGGCAGGCGCCGCTTCGCCGACGAACTTGAGCTTGTACTTGCCGAGCTCGATGACGTCGTTGTTCTGCAGGAAATGCTTCTTGATCGCGTTGCCGTTGACCACCGTGCCGTTCGTGCTGCCAAGGTCTTCGAGGAACGAGTCGTTGAGGATCGTGACGATGACGGCGTGTTCGCCGCTCACCGCAAGATTGTCGATCTGGATGTCGTTGTGGGGCTTACGGCCGATGGTCGTGCGCTCCTTCGTCAAGGGGATCTCCTTGAGAACGAGGCCGTCCATTGAAAGTATCAGTTTCGCCATAAGTGGCCCCTGCGGGAGCCTATTTTAGCCAGCCGAACATTTTGCCGATGACGCCCTTGGCGCCCGGGTACTCCCTAAGGACCCGGACCAGTATAACCGAAACGTTGTCTCGACCCCCGTTGTCGTTGGCCATCTGCACCAGCTGCTGCGCGGCGAGCTTCAAGTTGCCGCCGAGTGTTTGCAGCGTCATGCCGATGTCTTCGTCGTCGACCATGTCGCACAAACCATCCGAGCAAAGCAGATAGATGTCGCCAGTCTTGGTGGGGTACTCGTGAATTTCCGGCTCGACCGTCGGATCGATGCCGAGCGCCTTCGTCACCAGGTTCTTGTGCGCGGCTTTCTTCGCCTGCTCGGGCGTGATGATTCCCGAGTCGATCTGCTCCTGCAGCAGCGAGTGATCGCGCGTCACCTGCTTGAACTTGCCTTCGCGCAGCATGTACATGCGCGAGTCGCCAAGATGTGCGACGAGCATGCGGTTGTCGTAGTAGAGGCCGACGACGAGCGTCGTGCCCATGCCGGCATATTGCGGCTGGCTCTGCGCCGCCTGGTAGATCGACGTGTTGGCCTTCAGCACCTGCTCGCGCACCATGCGTGCAGCGATCTCTTCGTTGTTCTTCTGGTCGACCTCGTAGGGCTTTGCATTAGTGAGGATCTGGCGCATCTCTGTGACGATCACCGTGGTCGCCATGCCGCTCGCCACTTCACCGGCGTTGTAGCCGCCCATGCCGTCGGCCAGCACCACGAGCCCATTCGCCGGATCCGCGGCGATCGAGTCCTCGTTGTGCGAGCGCACCATGCCCGGGTCGGTGCAGGTCGCGATCTCCAGTGTTTGCGTGAGGTCCATGCTCAGAGTTCGATGTCGACGCCGGTTTTGGCAGAAGCTTGTGCCGTGGTGGTCGCGAAAGCCGCGCGCAGCTCGCCGCCGAAATGCTCGCCCGTCTGGAAGCGTTGCTCCGCATCCTTGGCGAGCGCGCGCTCCAGGAATTTCGCGATCGCCGGCGGCACGTTCCCGGCGATCGGGGTCGGCGGCTCGTTGGCGATCTTGAACATGAGCTGCGCCATCGATTCGCCGTCAAAGGGCAGCTTGCCCGACAGCATCTGGTAGAGCGTCACGGCGAGCGAAAAGAGATCGGACCGGCCGTCGATCTTCTTGCCGGCGAGCTGCTCGGGCGACATGAAGGATGGCGTGCCGAGCACCATGCCGGTCTTGGTCTTGGAGCTGGCCGTGATGCGCGCGATACCGAAGTCGGTCACTTTCAGCGTGTCGGAGGCCGGGTCATACATCAGGTTAGCCGGCTTCACGTCGCGGTGCACGATGCCCTCGCGATGCGCATAACCAAGCGCATCGGCCGCGCGCGCGATGATCGATACCGTCTTGTCGATGGGCAGAAGCTGTCCGGGCTTGGTGTAGCGCGCGAGACTGTCCCCACGCAGAAATTCCATGGCGATATAGCAATAATCATGCTCTTCGCCCGCATCGTATATCGTCACGATGCTCGGGTGGGCGAGACGCCCCGCGGTCTGTGCTTCCCGAAAGAAGCGCTCCTTGACGTCGGCGAGCTCCTCCGGCTCGAATTCCTGCACGACGGCGAGCGTCTTGATCGCTACCTCGCGGCCGATCTTCGGGTCCTTGCCGAGGTAGACGACGCCCATGGCGCCCTTGCCGAGCTCCTTGTCGACCACGAAGCGCCCGAACTTGGGTTTTTCTATCGCCCCGTCGAGGACAAGCGTGCCGCCGGGATGGCTCGCCGCACCACCGATCACGATCGTTTCGGCGAGCTGGCGACTGCGTGCGATCTTGGTCTCGACGTCGCGGAAATCGGCCTTGAAGCCGTGCAGGTGACGGAACACGGCCTCGGCCTTGTTGAACTGGCGCTTCCTCTCGAAATCGAGTGCCAGGCTGTACAGGTTCTCAAACAGCGCGTCGGACGCCGGCACCTGGCGGAACTTGTCCCAGGCGAGATCGAGCTGCCCCTGTCCCTGGTAGGCAAGCCCGAGCATCCGGTTCGACTCCGCCGAGCTCGCGTCGGAATCGCGCTTCGCACGCTCGGTCATGATGAAACGCTTCGACGCGAGTGCCACGTGTCCCACAACCAGAAGCGCCGCGGGCGCCATGAGCTGCAGCCATACGCCGGCGTTCGTCATCAGGATGAACTGCGCTGCGATGAGCGCGATCAGGATGCCAGCGGAGAGGCCGACAGCAGCGCCGGCCGCGAGGCGCGGCAGCAGAACCGCGAGGTATAGCGCAACAGCAAGGAGGATGCCGATCTCCGCATAACGGCCCCAGGCTGGTACGACGAAGAAGTGCTCTTGCAGGAGGGACGATACCGCCTGCGCTTCCATCGCAACCGCCGGCATGGCCGGATTAACTGGCGTGACGAACATGTTCGCTACGCCCGCAGCGGTGGGTCCCACCAGAACGATCTTGTCGCGATACTTCTCGGGCGCGATCTTGCCGTTCAGGACGTCGAAGAATGAATCCTCGGTGAACGGCGCACGCTCACCCGCGTACTTGTAAAAGGCCGTTTGCGACCGCGCGTCGATGTCCGTCCTTGCCTGCAACTCGCCAATGCGAACCACGTTCGGCGCAACCCTGATGTCCTTCGCGCCGAGGTTGAGGCTGCGTGCAACGAGCATCGCGGACAGCGAGGGATACGCCTCGTCATAGTGCGAGACGACGAGCGCCTCGCTGCGGATCGCGCCATCCACGTCCGGGATGACGTTCAGGTGTCCGAGTCCGACGGCAGCGTTGCCGAGGCTCTCCAGCTCGGAGATCGCGAGCGCCGAGCTTGGTGTCGGTGACGCCCCCTCGTTGGCAACCGCGTTCTTGCGGACATAGGCCGGCAGCGGCTGGCCCGGGCGCCCGCGCGGCGCCTCGAGCACGAAGAGAATTGGCAGGACGACGTTGCCCGCACGCTGCATCGATGCAGCGAGCTTGGCATCAGTGTTGAATTCGTCCTGGGCTTCCTTTAGTGCGGTGAACGTGGGACTAGGCGGCTGGCCTTCAGCCGGCGCAGCGGAGTCCATGATCTTGGTGAGCGTGCGGTTGATCTTCTCGTTCTCGGGCTCGGCGAAGAAGACAAGGTAGCCGACGGCGCGCGCCTTCGCCTGCGAGAGAAGGTCGATCATCCGTGCGTGCAGGTCGCGGGGCCACGGCCAGCGGCCGATGTTGTCGATGCTTTGCTTGTCGATCGCGATGATCGCGATCTTGTCGGAGGGCGTGCGGGAGGCGGCGACCAGGGCGGCATCGTAGGCCTTGCGCTCAAGGGTCGGCACGAGCTCGCTCATGGAGGCGAAAAGCACAAAGGCCGCCACGACGACGACGCCGAGGAACCAGTCGGCCTTCCAGAAACCCGCTTGCACTGCCGCGCCCCTCCCCCGCTCGTGTGCCGCAAAAAAATTCTACGCTACGGCCCCCACCGGAAACGGAGGCTAGCGCGCGTCACAACTCCCCTGAAAACAGGACCCTGAGGCGCATTGTTGCAGTCAAACATCAGCCGCGTCAAATGCTTACGCGACTTTCCGACCGGGACAGCCGGATCAGCTTCCCAATAGTGCTCCGGCCTTGATCAAGCCCCCGCTGAGGAGCTCGGCGGATGCGACTTTTTTGCCATCGCCGAGCTTGGCGCGGAGCACTTCGATGCGGCCGCCCTGGGCGGTCACCTGGAAGCTCTTGTCGGTCACTTCGACCACCTCGCCGATCTTGCCCTTCACCGCGCCAAAGGTGCGCACGGCATGCTTCCGGGCATCGAAGATCTGCAGCTCCCTGCCTTCGACGGTGGTCCAGGCGCCGGGCGCCGGGTTGCAGCCGCGGATCGTGTTGTAGACGAAGTCGACGTGGTTCGCCCAGCTGATCTTCGCCTCAGCCTTGCGGCACCAGCCTTCGTAGGTCGCCTTCGACTCGTCCTGCACGGTCTCGCGGTGTTTACCGGCCACTACGAGGTCGGCCGCCTCGAGCATCGCCTTTACACCCATCGGAAACAGGCGATCGAAGTAGACCGTGCCGAGCGTGTCGTCCGGCGAGATCTCGGTTTCCTTCTGCAGGATGACCGGACCCTCGTCCAGCCCATCGGTGGGCCGGAAGATCGTCAATCCGGTCTTGCGATCGCCGCGGATGATCGGCCAGTTGATCGATGAGGGGCCGCGATAGAGCGGCAGGAGCGACGGGTGATACTGGATCGTGCCGTGCTTCGGGATCTTGACGAAGTCCTGCGGCGCAAACTGCAGCACGAACGCCATGATGCCGATGTCGACCGCGAGCTCCTTCATCTTCGCGGTCGCCTCGGGACTCTTCAGGGACTGGAACTGGAAGACCTGGACACCCTGCTCCTGCGCCGCGACTTTCAACGCATCAGGTCTGGCACCCGGTTTCTCAGGCGCACAGAACACACCCGCCACCTGGTCCTTGCGCGCAAGGAATGCCTCGAGCACCGCCTTGCCGAAATCCTGTTGTCCGACGATGGCGACCTTCATGCGGCCTTCTTCGGCGGCACGGAGAGCGCGCCCGCGGTCTTCAAGCTCGCGATCTTGCCGGCGTCATAGCCCAGCACTTCGCGCAGAATTTCGTCGGTGTGCTCACCGAGCGTCGGCGAGCGCTTGATCGTCGCGGGCGAGGCCGAAAGCTTGATCGGCATGCCGACGTTGAACCACTTGCCGCGCTGCGGATGGTCGAGCTCGACCCACATGTCCCGTCCGCGCACATGCTCGTCGGTCGCCAGGTCTTCGGTGCTCATGATCGGCCCGCACGGCACGTCGAGCGGGTTGAGGATCGCCATCAGCTCGCGCTTCGTGTACTTCTCAGCGAACTTGTTGATCAGCGTCCACATCAAGTTCTGGTTCTTGCGACGCTCACCGATTTTCGAGAATCGTGGGTCTGTCGCCATGTCCGGCATGCCGACTTCAGGGCCGATACGCTTGGCGAGGTCTTCCCACACCGCTTCCTGCACGACGACGTAGAGCCAGTCATTCGCGCCATGCGGCTTGCAGTGGATCGCATTGCCGAGCTGGCCGCCGCCTGAGTCATTACCAGCGCGCGGCGTCTCGCCCATGCCCTTGTAAGTCGGCACGGAATATTCGGCCAGCTCCCCACGCTGCAGCCGCTGGTGGTCACGGAACTTCACGCGGCACAGGTTCATCACGCCGTCCATCATCGCGACCTCGACGTATTGCCCCTGGCCGGTCTTCTCGGCCTGGCGCAGCGCTGCAAGCAGGCCGATGGCGAGATGCAGGCCGGTGCCGGAATCGCCGATCTGCGCGCCCGTCACGAACGGCGGCCCATCGGGCACGCCGGTGGTGCTCATCGCACCGCCCATCGCCTGCGCGACGTTCTCGTAGGCCTTGAACTCGGCATAGGGCCCGGTGGAACCGAAGCCCTTGATCGAACCCATCACGATCTTCGGATTCAGCTCGTGGATCTTTTCCCACGGAAAGCCGAAGCGATCGAGCACCCCCGGGCCGAAGTTCTCCATGATGATGTCGCACTTCTTCACGAGGTCGATGAACACCTGCTTGCCCTCGGCGGTCTTCATGTTGACCGTGACCGAGCGCTTATTGCAATTGAGCATCGTGAAATAGAGGGAATCCGCGTTCGGCACATCGCGCAGCTGGCCGCGCGTCGCATCGCCCTGCGGGTTCTCGAACTTGATGACGTCGGCGCCCATCCAGGCGAGGAGCTGCGAGCAGGTCGGACCCGCTTGCACGTGCGTCATGTCGAGGATCTTTACGTCTTTGAGTGCTTCCATGTGTGGCCTATTTCTTTTTTGCAGCGGACGGGTTGAGGCTGGTGATGCGACCGCTCTCCGTGCCGGCTGTCTCGTCGATCACCGCGTTGATGAGCGTCGGTTTCTTCGAGCGGATCGCCTCCTCCATCGCCTTGCGCAGCTCGGCGGGCGTCGTCGCATTTACGCCAACGCCACCGAACGCTTCCATGATCTTGTCATAGCGCGCACCCTTCACGAACACGGTGGGCGCGACGTCGCCGCCGCGCGGATTGACGTCGGTGCCCTTGTAGACGCCGTTATTGTTCATTACTACTACGCAGACCGGCATGTTGTAACGGCAGATCGTTTCCACTTCCATGCCGGAGAAGCCGAAGGCGCTATCGCCCTCGACCGCGATCACCTGCTGCTTGGTGACAGCAGCGGCAGCGACGCAGTAGCCCATGCCGACGCCCATGATGCCCCACGTGCCGACGTCGATGCGCTTCCGCGGCTTGTACATGTCGACGATCGAGCGCGTGAAGTCGAGCGCGTTCGCGCCCTCGTTGACGAGCATCGCGTCCGGGTTCGCCTTCACGATGTCGCGCACCACGTTGAGCGCGCTGTGGAAGTTCATCGGCGTCGGATTCTTGGCGAGCGTCTCGGCCATCTTCGCCACGTTTGCGGTCTTCTTTTCCGTGATCGCGTTCAGCCAGTCGGACGCCGGCTTGGAAACATTTCCGAGGCCGGCGAGCAGCGCGCTCACGCAGGAGCCGATGTCGCCCACGACCGGCGCGTCGATGCGCACGTTGCTGTCGGCTTCCTGCGGCGAGATGTCGATCTGGATGAATTTCTGACCGCCCCAGTCCTTCGAGCCCTTGCCGCCCCAGGTCTTGCCCTTGCCATGCGAGAGCAGCCAGTTGAGCCTTGCACCGATGAGCATGACCACATCAGCGCCCGGCAGCACGAAGGAGCGCGCCGCTGACGCGCACAGCTCGTGCGTATCCGGCAGCAGGCCTTTCGCCATCGACATCGGCAGGTAGGGAATGCCCGTCTTCTCGACGAGTGCCTTGATGTCGGCGTCGGCCTGCGCGTACGCGGCGCCCTTGCCAAGGATGATCAGAGGCTTCTTCGCGGAGCGGAGCAAATCGAGTGCGCGCTTCACGGACTCCGGCGACGGGATCTGCTTTGGCGCGGCGTCGACGACCTTGATCAGCGTCCTGCGTCCGGCTGCGGCGTCGATCGACTGCGCGAAGAGCTTGGCCGGCAAATCGAGATAAACACCGCCAGGACGTCCCGATACCGCGGCGCGAATGGCGCGTGCGATGCCAACCCCGATATCGTCAGCGTGCAGCACGCGGTACGCAGCCTTGGCGACCGGCTTGGCGATCGCGAGCTGATCCAGCTCTTCGTAATCGCCCTGCTGCAAATCCACGACCTCGCGCTCGCTCGAGCCGGAGACGAGGATCATCGGAAAGCAGTTCACCGTTGCATGCGCGAGCGCATTCAGGCCGTTCAGGAATCCCGGCGCCGATACGGTCAGGCAAATGCCCGGCTTCTGCGTGAGGAAGCCGGCAATCGAAGCGGCATAGCCCGCGTTCTGCTCGTGGCGGAACGCAA
>JAFARH010000461.1 GCA_019245555.1 Betaproteobacteria bacterium | reverse complement strand
AAGGCGGCCGATGCGGTGCTCTTCGGCGCCGTTGGTGACCCGCGCTATGACAAGTTGGCGCGTGCGAAGCGTCCCGAGCAGGCAATCCTTGGGCTGCGCAAGGAATTGGGTCTTTTCGCGAACCTGAGGCCGGCACAGGTGCATCCGGAGCTTGCATCCGCGTCCGCGCTGAAGGCCGATGTCGTCGCGGGACTCGACATCCTGATCGTGCGCGAGCTCACCGGCGACATCTACTTCGGTGAGCCGAAGGGAATTCGTGAGACGCAAGGGGAGCGCGAGGGATTCGACACCATGCGCTATCGCGAGAGCGAGATCCGGCGCATCGCGCGCGCTGCGTTCGAAGCGGCGCGCAAACGGGCGAAGAGAGTGTGCTCCGTCGACAAGGCCAATGTGCTCGAGACATCGCAGCTCTGGCGCGACGTGGTGACGGCCGAGGCGAAAGCGAATCCGGATATCGAGCTCTCGCACATGTACGTCGACAACTGCGCGATGCAGCTCGTGCGCAATCCGAAGCAGTTCGACGTGATCGTCACCGGCAACCTCTTCGGCGACATCCTTTCTGACGAGGCATCGATGCTCACTGGCTCGATCGGCATGTTGCCCTCGGCGTCGCTCGATGAGCGCGGCAAGGGTCTCTACGAGCCGATCCACGGCACGGCGCCGGACATCGCCGGAAAAGGGATCGCCAACCCGCTGGCAACGATTCTTTCCGCGGCGATGATGCTGCGCTATTCGCTGCGTCGGCCGGATGCGGCGACGCACGTTGAGAAAGCAGTGAGCAAAGTGCTGAAAGATGGCTTGCGCACTGCGGACATCTACACCGAAGGCAAACGCAAGGTGAGCACGAAGGAAATGGGCGACGCAGTGTCGGCTGCTCTATAGACTATGGGAATGTTGAGAGTCGGAATCGTCGGCTGGCGTGGAATGGTGGGGTCGGTGCTCGTGCAGCGCATGCGCGAGGAGCGCGACTTCGACCATATCGAGCCGGTGTTCTTCTCGACGTCGCAGGCGGGCGGCAAAGGTCCGGCGATCGGACGCGATACGCCGCCGGTGGGTGACGCGATGAACGTGGAGAGCCTGAAGGCGCTGCCGGTCATCGTTTCGTGCCAAGGCGGCGACTACACGAACGACATCTATCCGAAGCTGCGCAAGGCAGGCTGGAAGGGCTACTGGATCGATGCGGCGAGCGCGCTTCGCATGAACGACGACGCCGTGATCATTCTCGATCCGGTCAACATGCCCGTGATCGACGCGGCGCTGAAGAACGGCGTGAAGGATTACATCGGCGGCAACTGCACCGTAAGCTTGATGCTGATGGCGATGGGCGGGCTGCTCCAGCGCGACGAGATCGAATGGCTGACGAGCATGACGTACCAGGCCGCATCGGGGCAGGGTGCTGCGGCGATGCGCGACCTCGTGGCGCAGATGGCGACGATCGGCGACGGCGCGGAAAAGCTCATGAAGGATCCCGCCTCGGCGATTCTCGACATCGACCGCGTGGTCAGCGACCAGATCCGCTCGCGCACGCTGCCGCGCGAGAACATTGGCTACCCGCTTGCGGGGAGCCTGCTCCCCTGGATCGACAAGGACATGGGCAACGGCCAGAGCCGCGAAGAGTGGAAGGCGCAGGCCGAGGGCAACAAGATCCTTGGGCGGTCGAACGGCAACGCGATTCCCATGGACGGAGTGTGCGTGCGCATCGGCGCGATGCGCTGCCATAGCCAGGCGCTCACGATCAAGCTGCGCCGGGCGATCCCGCTGGATGAAGTCGAGGGCATGCTCGCCGAGGCCAATGACTGGGTGAAGGTGGTGCCGAACCGCCGTGACGAATCTCTCACCGAGCTCACTCCTGCCGCCGTGAGCGGCAAGCTATCGGTTCCGGTGGGCCGGCTGCGGAAGCTACCTATGGGCGCGGACTACCTGACCGCGTTTACGGTAGGGGATCAGCTTCTTTGGGGGGCTGCCGAACCCTTGCGACGCATGCTCCGCATCCTTCTCGACTGGGGCGTGAAGCAGTAAAAAACCGAGAAAATCTCTCAATTTGCAGCCGTAAGGCCATGATGTTAAGGTTCTTGGTCCTGTACTAACAGAACAAATTCAGGGGGGTAGGAAAATCGTGGTGGTGCGCAGTTCGATCAGCATCGTCGTCGCTGTCGCATGGCTCGCATTCGCCTCCCTCGCGAACGCGGCCGGGCTTGGCCGCCTCACGGTTCTTTCGCCACTGGGCCAGCCGCTCCTCGCCGAAATCGAGATCGTCTCGCTGCAGCCAGGCGAAGAAGAAGGCCTGACTGCGCGCCTCGCGTCGCCTGATGCATTCGAGGCCGCCGGCATCGACATCAACCCGGCACTGAACAGCCTCCGCATCAATCTCGAGCGCCGCGACAAGAAGCCTTTCCTCCGTGTCACCACCGCGCAGCCGGTGAACGAGCCTTTCCTCGACATTCTGATCGAGCTCTCCTGGAGCTCCGGAAAGCTCGTTCGCGAATACACGTTCCTCCTCGACCCGCCGGAGTACAAGAGCCGTCAGCAGGCGATCGCGCAAGCGCCGACGCCCGCGCCGGCGATGGCAGAGAAGCCCGCGCCGCCGCCGCCGGCCGCGGAGCAAAAACCAGTCGAAGCAACGCCGCTCGCGCCGCAGCCGGCGGCAGGGCCGGCTACGGCCGTCACGCCGGCGCCAGCAGCCGCGACGCCTGCACCAGCGGCGGCTGAAGCTGCCAAGCCCGCGGCCGGTGCTGCGGCGAACAGCTACGAGGTGAAGCGCGGCGACACGCTCGGCCAGATCGCAAAGCAGAACCTGAAGCCTGGCGTGACGCTGAACCAGATGCTGATCGCGATCTTCCGCGCGAACCAGGACGCCTTTATTAAGGGCAACGTCAACCTGGTGCGCACAGGCAAGATTCTCGTCATCCCGGATGTCGACAGTCTCGGCACAATCGATCGCGACGAAGCAACGGCGCTGGTCAAGCAGCACAACGACCAGTGGATGGAGTACCGCAACCGTCTTGCCGCAGTCGCCACCCCGGCCGACGCGACGGCAGGCCAGCGTGAAGTTGCCGGGCGCATCGAGCCGAAGCCCGAGCCAGTCAAGCCCGCAGCACCGAGTGATCAGCTGCGCCTCTCGAAAGCCGAGCCTGCCAAACCGGGAGCGGCGCCTTCGCAGGCCGCGCGCGACGACGATGCCGCGGCACGCAACCGCGCACTGTCGGAAGCGCAATCGCGCCAGCAGGAACTCGAGAAGAACGTAGCCGACCTGCAGAAGCTCCTCGCGCTCAAGAATCAACAGCTCGCTGAGGCGGAGAAGAAGGCCGCGACGCCGGCAGGAGCGGCTCAGAAGCCAACCGCAGAAGCGCCGAAGCCAGCGCCGACGCCAGCACCAGCAGCGCCGACGCCGGCACCGGTTAAGCCCGCTGCCGAAGCGCCGAAGCCGGCGCCTACGCCTGCACCCGCGGCGCCAACGCCTGCTCCGGCCCAGCCTGCTGCCGAAGCACCGAAGCCGGCGGCAGAAGCGCCCAAACCCGCTGCTGAGGCACCGAAGCCCGCGCCGAAGCCGGTGGCGAAGAAAGCGGCGCCTGAGCCGAGCCTCCTCGATGAGTTCTCCGATCCGATGTACATCGGCGCGGCGGCACTCATCCTCGTTTTCCTCGGCGGCTACTTCTGGTGGGCCAGACGCAGAAAAAAAAAGGCCCAAGCTAAGTTCCAAGACAGCGTCTTAGGCGCTGCGGCGGCCGGAGCCGCCGCCGGATCGGTTACAGAGCCGACTGCACCACCGGCGAGCACGACAACCACGGTATCAGTGCAGGCCAGCCAGGCCCCGGCGGGCATGGAGGCCGAGGAAGTCGATCCGATCGCGGAAGCCGACGTCTACATGGCGTATGGACGCGATGCGCAGGCGGAAGAAATCCTCAAGGAAGCGCTGGCGAAGGACTCGAACCGTGCCGCCGTGCACGCCAAGCTCCTCGAGATCTATGCGCATCGCAAGGATGCGAAGGCGTTCGAGCAGACTGCACTCAAGCTGAAGGGCATCACGAATGGCGCCGGCCCCGAGTGGGACAAGGCGGCGGCCCTCGGCAAGAGCATCGATCCGCAAAACGGCCTCTATGCCGGCGCCTCGGGCGGCGAAGCCGCTGCGGCTGCTCCTGCAGCCCCTGCGGCGGCCGCAGCCGCGCCGACGCTCGACTTCGACCTCGGCGGCGCGGGACAGCAGCAGGCCGCGGCACCCGACATCTCGCTCGACGAAGCTAAGGACACGACCAAGTCCGGCATCGACATCGAACTCGGTGCCACGCAGACGCTGAAGACCGGTCCGGCCGACGAGACGGTGCTCGCCGCCGGCACGGAAGAAAAATCGGCCGCCGGCGGAATGGACTTCAACCTCGACCTCGGCATGGACGAGAAGAAGCCCGAGGCGCCGAAGCCCGCTGCGGAAGCGCCCAAGGCCGCGGACTCGAGCGGCGGGCTCGACTTCGATCTCGATCTAGGCAGTGACAAGAAGGCCGCAGCCCCCTCGGCCGAGCCGCCGGCTGACGCGACGATGAAGATCGATCTGTCAGCCATTAGCCTCGACCTGGGCACATCGGGCGCGCCATCCGACGCAACCGTAGTCGCGCCGAAGGCGAGCTCCGATCCGAAATGGCAGGAAGTCGCCACCAAGCTCGACCTCGCGAAAGCCTATGAGGAAATGGGCGACAAGGACGGCGCACGCGAGCTCCTGAAGGAAGTGATGAAGGATGGCGACGCCGCGCAACGCGGCAGCGCCGAGCAGCTCCTCGCCAAGCTCGGCTAGCCCCGCCGCAGTTACCTCCCGTATTTCCCGCATCGCAATCGGCCTGGAGTACGACGGCAGCCGTTTTCTCGGCTGGCAAACCCAGCCCGGCGGCGGTGCGATCCAGGATGTGCTCGAGCGTGCACTTGCAGCTATTGCTGGCGAAGCGGTCGCCGTGACGGGCGCCGGTCGTACCGACCGCGGCGTGCATGCGACTGCGCAGGTCGCGCATTTCGATGCCAAGGCCGTTCGACCTGAGACCGCGTGGGTGCGCGGCGTGAACGCTTTCCTGCCCGAGGCAATCGCGGTGCTCTGGGCGCGGCCGGTCGACGCCGCATTCCACGCTCGCTTCAGCGCCATTGCGCGAACCTACCGCTACCGCCTCATCAGCCGGCCGGTGCGTCCCGCGCTCGACGCGCGCCATGCCGGCTGGTACTACGCGCCGCTCAACGTGAGCGCGATGAGCAGCGCCGCTCGCGCGCTCGTCGGCGAGCATGATTTTTCGGCGTTTCGCGCGGCAGAATGTCAGGCGAAGACACCGGTGCGCACCGTTCACTCCGTCGACATCGAACAACGCTCTCACGAGATCGAATTCGTGATCCGTGCCAACGCATTCCTGCACCACATGGTGAGGAATATCGTCGGCAGCCTCATCTATGTCGGCGCCGGTCGGCAGCCGGCAGGCTGGATCGCCGAGGTGCTTGCATCGCGCGATCGCAACAAGGCCGCGCCCACGTTTGGACCTGAGGGCTTGTACCTCGAGAAAATCGAATACGACGCCAGGTGGGGCCTTCCTCAATGAGAACGCGCGTCAAGATTTGCGGCATTACGCGC
>JAFARH010000434.1 GCA_019245555.1 Betaproteobacteria bacterium | reverse complement strand
TGCGATCGGTCTTGAGCGAAGAGAGCGCGTAGCTCACGAGATAGCCCAGGCCGTCGACCGAGCTGATCATCTCCGTGATGATCGCCACGATCAGGGCGACCGGCAGCGCGACGCGCAGCGCCGCAAACACATAGGGCAGCATCGCCGGAAACACCACGCGTACCAGCGTCCGCGTCCGCGAGGCGCCCATGTTCTGCGCCGACCACATGAGCACCGGGTTCACGCTCTTCGCGCCGTGGTAAGTGATGATCGTCATCGGGTACAGGCATTCTAGGAAGATGAGTGCCATCTTCGATACGCTGCCGAGCCCGAAGACGAAGATGAAGATCGGAAAGAGCGCGAGCTTCGGCACGGCGTACGTGCCCGAGAAGAGCGGATCGAGCAGCTTAGCCATGAACTCCGAGCGGCCCATCAGCATGCCGAGCGCCACGCCGGCGATCGCCGCGAGCGCGAAGCCGCCGAAGGTGCGGTAGAGCGAAACCCAGGCCTGCCACCAGCCGTCGGCCCGCGAGACGAAGAGCCAGAGCTCCTTTCCGATCCGCTCGAGCGAGGGAAAGAGGAGTGGGCTCCACAAGCCGCTCCTTGCCGCGATCTCCCACGTCGCGAGCAGGACGATGATCAGGATGTACGGGCGGAGGGCCCTCACGTGTGGCTCTCTTCCCACGGCAGAAAGTAAGCTCTGAGAAAGCGAAGCAGCCGGTCTCCGGCATAGCCGAGGATCGCAATGGCGAGCAGCGCCACGTACATCAAGTCGAATCGCGCGCTCATCTCGGCTTCGCGGATGAGGTGGCCGAGGCCGGAGCGCGCATTGATCATCTCAGCGGCGAACATGACGATGAACGAGAGCGCCAGCGCGACGCGCATGCCGGCGAAGATCTGCGGCAGCGCGCCGGGCAGCACTACGCGCCGGAAGATCTCGGCCTCGCTCGCCCCCATGTTGCGCGCCGACCAGACGAGAATGCGGTGCGTGGCGCGGGCGCCGTAGTAGGCATTGATGAATGCGGGGTAGAAGCAGGCCAGCGCAATGATCAGCACCTTCGACAGGTCGCCGATGCCGAACCACAGCATGAACACCGGCAGCATCACGATCTTCGGCACCGGATAGGTGAGGAAGACGAGCGGGCTCAGTATCTCGTCGAAACTGCGCGCGATGCCCGCTGCAAGGCCGAGCACGATGCCGAGCACCGTGCCGATCGCAAAACCCGGCAGCGCGCGCATCAGGCTCGCCGCCGCATCGCGATAGAGCTCCTGCGTGCCGAGCGCGGCGACGAAGTGCTTCACTATGTCGACCGGCGAGAGCACGAAGTCCGGCAGGCCGCGCAGCGCTAGCAGTTGCCAGACCGCTAGCACCGCGATCACGGCGCTGAGCCGGACGAGCGTCGTCTTCATGGCGCCGAAGCGTCGCCGTGCCGGCGCGTCATGAATAGATCGGCCGGCAGCTCCGTCCCAATATTTTTTTCCTTCGCCTTATCCAGTGCTAGCTTGCACACCGCCGCGAACTGGTTGCCCATGCCGCCGTTGTTGTTGTGATAGGTGATCTGCTGCGCGGAGGTGCGTCCCTTCACATGGCCCGCGCAGAGCTCGCCGAGCTCGTGAATGTTCTCGGGCACGATGAAGCCCTTGGCGAGCGGCTGCGTCAGCTCCTCCTGGTCGTCGATGTCGATCTGCTCCCGCAGGTTGACCACGATGATGTCGGCGCGCCGCGCGCATACGTCGTCGAGCTCGCGCTGCGGGTAGAACCTGGTCGACGACTTCATGCCGATGACATGCGAACCCGGCACGAGCCACTCACCGAAGAGGATCGAGTCGGTGGCATTGGTCGCCGCGACCGCGATGTCCGCGCCACGGATCGCCTGCTCGGCGCTGTCGCACGCCTTGGCGTCGAGCTTGAATTTTTCCGCCATGCGCGATGCAAACGCGCGGCGATGCTCGACGGACGGGGAGAAGACTCTCAATTGGGAAATCGGCCGCACGGCGACGAGCGCCTCTACCTGCGCAGCCGCCTGCTTCCCCGAGCCCAGGATCCCGAGCGTGCTCGCGTCCTCGCGCGCAAGGTGCTTCGCAGCGACAGCGGTCGTGGCGCCGACGCGTAGCGCGGAGACCGCGTGGTCGTGCACGACGCCGATGAGCTCATTCGTGGCGAAGTCCCAGACGAGGACGAAGCCCGAGAAGTCGCCGCGGAATTCGAGCCGCTCGCGCCCGTCCTTGACCGGCTTCGCCATGTGCGCGGCATCGACCCGCACTGCGATCACGCCCTGAGTGGGCACCACGCCGCCGATCACATTGAGCATCGACCAGCGCGGCTCGGCCGCGTGCGGCAGCCGGGTATGCAGCCGCCGGCGCGCCAGGACTTGCGCGGTTCCTAGGCCGAGCTCGCGGTATGAGTCTTCGACGAGCTCGATGGCTTCCGCCATCGATACCAGCCCGGCTGCGTCAGCGGTGGTGAGGACCCGCGTGATCTACACCCAGACCTGCAGGACGTAGTCGTAGGCGGCCTGGGCGTTCGTCATGTCGACGCGCTGCAGCTTGATCTTCCAGCCCTTGCCGTTTTTCCTCAGCGTGTGCTCGTACCGGCCGGCGAAATGGCGCACGTCGTCGCGCCGCAGCTCCATCATGTGGAAGCGCGAGCGCACCACCACTTCGCTTTTCGTCTCTTTTTCGATGGTGACGTTGGAGACGACGTGGTTTGTCTCCCAGAGCGGCCGCTGCGACCAGGCGTCCGGATGCAGCACGCGATTCATGCGCACCGTCATCAGGTTCTTGTCCTCGGCGAAGATGGCCGGCTGGCCTTCCCAGGTCTTGTACTCCGGGGCGGGCGGCATCCAATACACGCCGTCGGGCGTGAAGAGATCGATCCACTCCTGCCATTTCTTGCAATCGAGAAACTCCGATTGTTGGAAGAGGAACTGCTCGACTGAATGCTGGACGTCAGCCACGCATGTACTCCGCCCAGGCTTTCATCTGGTTCCGCATCGGCGCCTCGGATGTACCCTGGTGCGGCGCGCTCGACACCTCGCCCGGCTTCTCGATGTCGTGGCCGAAGTGGCGCGCGAAGCTCACCCAGTCGCCGCCGTCGGACGAGAGGCCCTGGTGGCACTTCCAGAAGTTCTCGAGGTCATCGGCGTTGATCAGCGTCGCCGGCGAGTTCACCAGGTTGTAATAGGCGAGCGAGCGCCGGTAGATCGCCTCCGGCGCGCCTTTCAGCCTGAAATGCCAGATCTCGGTGAGCGTGCGATCGACGCCGAGCGGCCGTACCGCGCGGAGCTGCTGCAGCGGCGATTGCACCGAGAGCCCGGGGTAGACGAGCACGTGATGGATGTTCACGTTCACGATCTCCTCGAAGCGCTTCTGGCCGTAGGCCTTGATCATGATCTTGTCGTAAGCCTTGGTGTCCGGGTCCTGCGGCCGCAGGCCCATGTAGCCGGTCAGCACGCAGTGGCCGTATGGATAGCCGATGGTCTGGAAGTCGTCCCACTTGTCGATCGTCACTGTCGCGAAGGCGGAGAGCATGTGGTACTTGAGCCCCGTCTCGCCCTTGGCGGCAGCTTTCTTCTCGAGCACCTTCTCCACCTCGTGCGCCGCGCGGCCGGTCGACTGGTGCGTCACCGACGGATGCAGCGCATCGATCTGGTTCTCCATGAAGAGCTTCCAGTTCGAGTGCTGGATCACGCGAAAGCAGTTCGGCACCACCTCGACCTCGCCTTCGGGCGCGCGGTCGCACATGTCGTCGAATGCCACAATGGACTTGCCGAGGAATTCTTTCAGCGTCGGCCCATCCTTGGCGAGGCTCGCAAAGACGAATCCGCGATAGCTCTCCACTCGCGCGGCGCGCTTCATGCTGAGCTCGGG
>JAFARH010000407.1 GCA_019245555.1 Betaproteobacteria bacterium | reverse complement strand
ACTGAATGCGTCGATCGTGGCCGCGGTCAGCGAGCGCGAGATGAGCGAGCGCATCGAGAAAATGGGACTCGTGCCCAGGCCGCAGACGCTGGACGAAGCCTCGCGCTTCGTCGCCGCCGAAGGCGAGAAGTGGGCGAGGGCGGTCGTCGCATCGGGCGCGACCGCGGAATAATTTACTTGGGCTTGCGCTCCTCCATGAGCGCGAGCTGATTGCCGTCCGGATCGGTGAACTCGGCGAGCCAGAGCTCGGATTGCGGCGTGCGATGGACGAGGTGAGGCGCCGCGCGGAACTGGGTGCCTTTTCCTTGCAGCTCGCCGTGGACGGCATTGATGTCCGACACCCGGAAGTAGATGGCGGAGCCACGCTGCGCCTTCTCACCCGGAGGCAGCACACCCACCAGCAGGCGCACGTTGCCGCACATGAAGAACGCCATTTGCGGTGGCGCAGCGAAAAGGAAGGGCAGGCCGAGCACGTCCCGGTAGAAGGCCACCCCGCGGTCGAAATCGTCGACCGGGATCATCAGCTGGCCGATGCTGGCATGCGCGAGATTCACAGCGAGCGCCCCAGCCGCTTCTCGACCTGCGCGCGCTCCCATTCGGGCCCGAGGAACCACGCCGGCCTGAACACCATGAAGGCGTGCCCGAACAACCCAATGCCCCAGCCGGCCATCACCCAGATCACCCAGAGATAGCGCGGCATGAAGATGAGGTTGATCGCCGCGAGGCCGGCGATCACGAACACATACTGGAAGAGGTGCACGTAGAACCCGCGAAGCCTGCGCACATAGCGGAAAGCTTCCTGTTCTTTCCTGTCGTCCATGGTGTCTCCCGGAGCGAGGGTGGCGAAATCGACCTCGAATACCGCCGCGAGGCACTTCAGCGATTCGGTGCTTGCGGCATGGCCGTTCTCGAGGCGCTGAATCGTCCTGGCGCTCAAGCCGCTGGCGTCGGCCAGTTGCTGCTGTGACCACCCCCGCTTGAGGCGCAGTTTCTGAATCAGCATGGCGGTACTGTGGCGAAAAACCGGGCCGCGCGCCACGACAGCAATGCGACAGCCAGACGTAATGGCATACCATGGCGCCCGCCATGCGCCCCCTTGCCCTGCTTTTGATCCTTGCCGGCTGCAGCGCCGCCCCGACTACTGACATGAACGCCGACCAGCGCTTTCAGGCCCACGCGGCGCGCGTCCTCGAAGAGGTGTGGCAGGAATTCCCCGAGCTTGCCGTGCGCAACGGCAACTACAAATATGCCGACCAGCTAACCGTGCCGGACCAGGCGCGGCGCGAGCGCTCGGTCGCGTTCTACGACCGCCAGCTCGCAGCGCTCGCACAGTTCGATCGGGCGGCGCTCAACCCGTCGAATCGGGTCGACCTCGACATCCTCAAGAACCGCTTCGAGCGTAACCGCTGGTACATCGTCACTTTCAAACCGTGGCAATGGGAGCCGTCGTTCTACAACGTGGGGCCGGACATCGATCTCGTGCTCGACACCGAGTACGCGCCGTTGGACACGCGCCTGCGGCAGACCCTTGCGAGGCTCGCAAATGTGCCGGCGTACTACACGGCAGCGAAGGCGAGCATCTCGGACCCGACCGCGGAGCACATCGACCTCGCCCTGCGCCAGAACCGGGGAGCGGCCCGGATCTTCGATGACGGGCTCGAGAAAAAAGTGGAATCGTCGGACCTGAGCTCCGAAGAGAAGGCGCTCTTCAAGCAGCGCGCGACAGCAGCGAAAGCCGCCATCGACGACTACATTGCCTATCTGGGAACCCTGAAGGGCACGCGCAACTTCCGCATCGGTCCTGAGCTCTACCAGCAGAAATTCGCCTACGACATCCAATCGGGCTTTACCGCGGAGCAGCTGTACCAGCGAGCGCTCGCAGAGAAGGCGGCGCTGCATGACTCGATGGAAAAGCGAGCGCAGGAGCTCTGGCCAAAATACATGGCTGGCGCACCGATGCCGGCCGACCGCCTGGTGATGATCCGCGCGGTGTTGGACGAAATGGCGAAGCACCATGTTGCCCGCGATGACTTCGTGAGTGCCGTGCGGAAGCAGGTGCCCGAGCTTGAAGCGTTCGTGCGCCAGAAGGATTTGCTCGACCAGGATCCGACGCGTCCGCTGGTGGTGCGCGAGACGCCGCCCTTCATGCGCGGGTCCGGCGCGGGTGCGTCGGTGAGCGCGGCGGGCCCGCTCAATCCGACGGCGAATACCTATTACAACGTGACGCCGCTCGACGGCTTTACAGCCGAGCAGGCCGAGTCCTACCTTCGCGAATACAACGACTGGACGCTGCAGATCCTGAATATCCACGAGGCGATCCCGGGGCACTACACGCAGCTCATGCATGCGAACAAGTCGGGCAGCCTGGTGAAGTCGGTGTTCGGCAACGGCTCGATGATCGAGGGCTGGGCCGTCTTCGGTGAAAAAGTGATGATGGATGCCGGCTACGGCGGCGGCACGCCGGAAATGTGGCTCGCCTGGATGAAGTGGAACCTGCGCGCGGTACTCAACACGGTCCTCGACTACGAGATCCAGACCAAGGACCTGTCGCGCGATGCGGCGATCACGATGATGACGCGCGAAGCGTTCCAGCAGCAGACCGAAGCCACGGAAAAGTGGCGCCGCGCGACGTTCACGCAGGTGCAGCTCACGAGCTACTACAACGGCTATGCCGAGATCACCGCGCTCCGCGATGAGATGCGTGCAAAACAGGGCAGCGCTTTCTCGGTGAAGCAGTTCAACAACCAGTTCCTGTCCTACGGCAGCGCGCCGGTACGCTCGATCCGCGAGCTGATGCTCGCCGGACAGTAACTACTCGAACTTCAGGTTCGCCTCGCGTACGACCTTGCGCGTGTTGTCGAGCGCGGTTGCCACGATTTTGCGGAACTCCTCCGGTGAATTGCCAACGGGGAGCGATGCGTTGTCGGCGATGCGTTTCTGCACCTCTGGGTGCTTGAGCGTCGCGACAAGCGCGGAGTAAAGCTTCTTCGTCACCTCGTCCGGCACTTTCGCCGGGCCGACAAGGCCAAACCAGGACGGATCGTTCACCAGCGGAAGGCCGGTCTCGGCGAAGGTCGGCACGTCCGGGATGCTCGCTACACGCTTGTCGTTCGCCACGGCGAGCGCGCGCAGCTTGCCGGACTGGATGTGCGGCAGCGACGAGGGCAGGTTGTCGAAGAGCACCTGGACCTGGCCGCCGAGCGCGTCGTTGAGCGCCGGGCCGGCGCCGCGATAGGGCACGTGAGTGAGGTTCACCCTGGCGGAATACTTGAACGTCTCGCCGATGAGATGGCCGAGACTGCCGACGCCGGGCGTACCGTAGTTGAGCTTGCCGGGGTTCTTGCGCGCGTACTCGACGAATTCCGCCATGTTTTTCGCGGGCACGGATGGATGCACCGACATCGAGTTCGGCACCACCGCGATCTGGCTCACGTAAGTGAAGTCCTTGAGCGGGTCGTAGCGCAAATCCTTCTGCACGACGGGGTTCACGACGTGGGTTGAGATGGTCGCGATGCCGAGCGTGTAGCCGTCGGGCGTCGCGTCCGCGATCGCCTTGGCGCCGATCGCGCCGCCGGCGCCGCCGCGGTTGTCGACGACGAAAGGCTGCCCCAGCTCGCGCTGCATGCCTTCGGCGGCGATGCGCCCGATGATGTCGGTCGAGCCGCCAGGCGGGAATGGAACGATCAGCGTGATCGGCTTGGACGGGTACTGCGCCAGCGCTTGCGAGCAGCACAGCGCGAGAAGTGCGAGCAGTTGTCTCATGCGGAGATTGTAGAATGCGCGCCGCTTGATCCGCTTCTCCCAAGTCACCCTCGCGCGCGGCGCGAAGGTTCTCCTCGAAGGCACCGACCTCACGCTTCACCAGGGCGAGCGCGTCGGCCTCATCGGCGCGAACGGGTCCGGCAAGTCGAGCCTTTTCTCATTGCTGCAGGGCGAGCTGCATGCCGACAAGGGCGATGTGGAGTTCCCGGCGCACTGGAGGATCGCGCATGTCGCGCAGGAAACACCCGCGCTCGACCGGCCCGCGACCGAATATGCGATCGACGGCGATACGGCGCTGCGCGAGCTCGAGGCGAAGCTCGCCGTCGCGGAAGCCGAGGACGACGGGGCGCTGATGGGCGAGCTGCATGCGGCGCTCGCGGATGCCGATGCCTACACCGCGCGCTCGCGCGCCGAAACGCTGCTGCTGGGTCTCGGCTTCGGCAAGGAGGAGCTCGAGCAGCCGGTCGCGAGCTTCTCGGGCGGGTGGCGCATGCGCCTCAACCTCGCGCAGGCGCTGATGTGCCGCTCCGATCTGCTTCTCCTGGATGAGCCGACGAACCACCTCGACCTCGACGCCATCGTCTGGCTCGAGGACTGGCTCAAGCGCTATCCCGGCACGCTGATCATCGTCTCGCACGACCGCGATTTCCTCGATGGCGTCGTCGAGACGGTCGTGCACATCGACTCGCGCAAGCTGCGGCGCTACAGCGGCAACTACTCCGCATTCGAAGAGCAGCGCGCGCAAGGCCTCGTTCTGCAGCAGGCGCAATACGAGAAGCAGCAGCGCGAGCGCGCGCACCTGCAATCGTTCATCGATCGTTTCCGCGCCAAGGCGACGAAGGCAAAGCAGGCGCAGAGCCGGATGAAGATGCTGGCGCGCATGGAAGATCTCGCGCCAGTGCATGCGGCCGCGCCGTTCTCCTTTGAGTTCCGCGACCCCGAGCGCTCGCCCGATCCATTGCTTGTGCTGGAGCAGGTGGCGGCTGGATATGCGGAACGCAAGGTGCTCGAGGGCGTAATGCTCACGCTCCGCGCGAACGAGCGCATCGGGCTGCTCGGTGTTAACGGGGCAGGGAAGAGCACGCTCATCAAGACGATCGCAGGTGTCCTGCCGCCGCTTGGCGGGAGCGCCGTGGTGAACAAGGGCTTGGTGGTCGGCTACTTCGCGCAGCACCAGGTGGAGATGCTGCGCGACGACCAGTCGCCGCTCTGGCATCTGTCGCGACTGAGCGACGGCTCATCTTCCAAACCTCGCGAGCAGGAGCTGCGCGACTACCTCGGCAGCTTCAACTTTCCCGGTGACATGGCGACCGGACCCGTCGAGCACTTTTCCGGTGGCGAGAAGGCGCGCCTCGCGCTCGCGCTCATCGTCTGGCAGCGGCCGAACCTGCTGCTGCTCGACGAGCCGACGAACCATCTGGACCTGGAGACACGCGAGGCGCTGACCGTCGCGCTCGCCCAGTTCGAAGGCACGCTGGTGCTCGTGTCGCACGACCGGCACTTGCTCCGTGCGAGCACCGAGCAGCTCGTCATCGTCCGTGGCGGCCGGGTGAGCGCATTCGAGGGCGACCTCGACGACTACCGCGCGAGCCTCCTGAATCGCGTCGCTCCTCGGCCAAAGCCGGGTCCGGCGGCTAAACCGAGTCCGCGAAAGGCCGGCGCTAAGAAAAATTTACAAAGCCGAATCCAGCGCCTGGAAGAACAAATGAAAAGGCTCGGCGTCGAAATCGCAGCAGTCGAGGCGCGGCTGGTTGATCCGGCCACCTATGGCGACGGAGAGGCTTACAAAGGCCTTGCGGCGGATCAGGCTTACCTGCGTCGCGAGCTCGACCAGCTGGAAACCGAGTGGCTGGCGCGGCAAGCGGAATTAGAAAACTGAGTAAACCTCAGGCGGAAGATGAAGAAGCCAGCGTAAACTAGCGGCTGCAGCTGCTTGGCCGGCGGCTGCCAAGAAGCGAGAAGGGGGGGCCATGTTGGGCAGGTGGAGTGCGCTCGCGGTAACGATGCTGCTTTTCCTTTGCGCGACCGCGCACGCGCAGCTTCCGCCGCTCACCTCCATCGGTGCGCCCCACGAGAAAAACCTCGCCGACCTCCTCGACCAGAGCAAACCCGAAGAAGCCGCGCGCTACTGGGGCGAGAACCGCTCCTACTTCTGGGACAACGCGGAGCAGAACAAGGCGCTGCTAGCGCGGCTGAAGACTTCCGTTAACACTCCTTATGAGGCGCGCTTCGCCGAAGCGGAGAGCGTGCTCAAGCCTTTCGCCGGCCAGCCGCAGCCGATCACGGAATGGGCGGGTGTGATCAAGGCGCTGACGACCGCGCGCCTCTCGCTCGATGCCTATCGCGCGCTGCCAATCGCGGTCGACGATTCGCTGCGCAGCGACAAGTTCGTCGCGCTCGACGGGCTGGTTGGCGAGGTCACGCAGGTTTACGTGGCCAATGCGCCGGCGGCATTCGCGCAGTACGACCATTTCGGCATGCCGGCTTTCAACCGCACGTACCCCGTGGACGTTCCCGACGAAGTCATCGCCGCCGGCTATCTCGCGATCAAGCCCAAGCTCGAGACGGCCACCGGCGAGCAGATCGCCAAGTTCAACGAAGCCTACGGCAAGGTGCTGACCGGCAAGCAGCGCGAGGAACTCGCCCACTACGCCACCGCCGCGCGGTATCGCGACCTCGTGCCCGGCGGTCGCCTGACGGCCGAAGCCGCCGCCAAAGTCGTCGCCGAGATCATGGCCGGCCGCATGGATGTGGCTTCGCTCCCGGTGCGGTTCAACTTCTTCTGGTCGCAGGATGCAGCCAAGGGTAGCGAAGTCCCCGTCGCGCTCAAGCAGCCGGCCAACATCACGATGAAGGAAGTGCAGCGCCGTGAGTTGCCGCCCCAGCTTGCCAATTCCGACGTGGCGGTCTTCATCGACGTCGACAAGCCGACGCTGAAGCGCGACACGCGCAACACACGCCGGG
>JAFARH010000394.1 GCA_019245555.1 Betaproteobacteria bacterium | reverse complement strand
CTAGGAGGAGCCAATGCAAATCAAGCTGATCAGCATCACTGCGGCCGTCGCACTCGCCCTGGGCGTGGGTGTGGCGCAAGCGCAGAGCACCATGGGTGCAAAGCCGAACGTCGATCGCGCGCAGAAGAAGGCCGACCGCGACAAGATCGAGGCCGACTACAAAGCCGCCAAGGCGCAGTGCAGCCACATGAAAGGCAATGAGAAGGACGTGTGTGAAGCCGACGCCAAGGGCAAGGAGAACGTCGCCAAGGCCGAGCTCGAGAATAAGTACGAGCCGTCCCAGGCGCATGCCCGCAAGGTCGACGAGGCCAAGGCGGAGCACCAGTACAAGGTCACGAAGGAGAAGTGCGACAGGAACAAAGGCAAGGAAGAGAGCGCCTGCGAGAAGGAAGCCAAGGCTTCGTACGAGAAAGCCAAGGCCGACATCAAGGCGAAGTACGCCTCTGCCGATCGTTCTGCGACGGGTAGCACCAAGTAACTGAAAGGAAAGTGATGGCCAGCGGAGCTTTTCTCTCCGACATCCAGACGCTGCGCCGGCGTGCCCGGGAGCACATCGCCCAAGGGGCGGTGACTCCCGGGTATCACGCTGACCGCGACGTGGTATTGAAGCTCTTGAACGAAGCGCTCGCCACCGAGGTCATCTGCACGCTGCGCTACAAGCGCCATTACTACATGGCGAAAGGCATCCATGCCGAAAGCGTGGCGTCGGAATTTCTCGAGCACGCGCAGGAAGAGCAGCAGCACGCCGACCAGATCGCCGAGCGCATCACGCAGCTGGGCGGCGCGCCCGACTTTTCTCCCGACGGCCTCGCCTCGCGCAGCCACGCCGAATACGTCGAAGGCGGCTCGCTCGAGGAGATGATCAAGGAAGACCTGGTCGCCGAGCGCATCGCCATCGACAGCTACCGCGAGATGATCGCCTATCTCGGCGAAGAGGATCCGACCACGCGTCGCATGCTGGAGGAGATCCTCGCGAAGGAGGAAGAGCACGCCGACGACCTGGCGAGCCTCCTGGAAGGTCTCGCACACTAAGGCAGCAGCATGGCGCGCGGTCTCTGGAAAGGCGCGATCAGCTTCGGGCTGGTGAACGTGCCGGTCGAGCTCTACTCGGCGCAGAAGCGCTCGGCCGAGCTCGACCTCACGATGCTCGACAAGCGCGACATGGCCCCGGTCGGCTACAAGCGCGTCAACAAGTCCAACGGCAAGGAAGTGCCTTGGGAGGACGTCGTCAAGGGCTATGAGTACGAGGATGACAAGTACGTGGTCCTCTCCGAGGAGGATTTCCGCCGCGCCAATCCTGAAGCGAGCAAGACGGTCGACATCCACGCCTTCGTCGATGTCGAGGACATCGCGCCGCTCTTTTTCGACACGCCCTACTACCTTTCGCCGGGTAAGCGGGGCGAAAAGGCTTATGCGCTGCTGCGCGACGCCATGGCAAAGGCCGGCAAGGCAGGCATCGCGACGGTGGTAATCCGCACCAAGGCTTATCTCGCCGCCGTCGTCGCGCTGGACGAAGCACTGGTGCTGAATACGCTGCGCTATCGGAACGAAGTCAAGACAGCCGAGGACCTCGAGATTCCGGAAAAGCTCAAAGGCCACAAGCCGAGCGCCAAGGAGCTCGAGATGGCGCTGCGCCTCGTCGACGACATGGCCGACGAGTGGAAGCCGGAGAACTACCACGACACTTATCACGAGGATCTCCTGAAGCGCGTCGAGGAAAAGGTCAAAGCCGGCGAGACCGAGGAGATCACGCAGCCCGGGAGCGAAGAGAAGCCGGCGAAGAGCGCCGAGGTGGTCGACCTCATGTCGCTTCTCAAGAAGAGCGTCGAGGCCGGCGGGCGCAAAGGTGCCGCGAAGGAAAAGGCAGCGAACGACGAAGAGAAGCACCCCAGACACCGGCGTACCGCCCGCAAGCGGAGCGCAGCCTGAGGTCCAAGCGGATTCTTCGCTCCTAATATGCCGAAGCCCATCGTCCGATATGCAGTCGTCGGTTGCGGTCACATCGCGCAGGTGGCCGTGCTGCCCGCCTTTGGCAATGCAAGGCGGAATTCCAAGCTGGCCGCCATCGTCTCCGGGGACCCGGAGAAACGTGAACAGCTGAAGAAGAAATACGAGGTCGAGCGCGCCCTCGATTACCCGCAATTCGACGAATTGCTGAAGAGCGGCGACATCGACGCCGTCTACATCGCGCTGCCGAACAGCATGCACGCGGAGTATGCCGAGCGCGCCGCGCGCGCCCGGATCCATGTGCTGTGCGAGAAGCCGATGGCCGTCACCGAGGCCGAGTGCGAGCTGATGGGACGCGTGGCGCGCGAGAACAAGGTGAAGCTGATGGTTGCCTATCGCCTGCACTTCGAGCGGGCGAACCTGGAAGCGGTCGAGATCGCCCGGTCTGGGCGCATCGGCGAGCCGCGCCTCTTCACGTCCACATTCACGATGACCGTGGTCCCGGACAACATCCGCGTCAAACGCGCGCTCGGCGGCGGCGTGCTCTACGACATCGGCATCTACTGCATTAATGCCGCACGCTCCCTCTTCCGCGATGAGCCGATCGAAGTGCATGCGGCGGCGGCCGGTGCCATCGGCGACGTCGAGGAGTCGGTGAGTGCGGTGCTGCGCTTCTCGAACGAGCGCCTTGCCTCGTTTACCTGCAGCTTCGGCGCCGGCAAGGTCTCCGCGTATCGGCTCGTCGGCACGAAGGGCGAGCTCGCAGTCGACCCGGCGTACGAATACGCAAAGCCGCTCGAGCACCGCCTGAGCCTGGAAGGCAACGTGGTCAGCGAGCGGCGCTTTGCCAAGCGCGACCAGTTCGCGCCCGAGCTCCTCTATTTCTCGGACTGCGTGCTGCAGAACCGCGATCCGGAGCCGTCAGCCGAGGAAGGCCTCGCCGACATCCGCGTGATCCGCGCGCTTTACCAGTCGCTGGCGAGCGGCCGGCCGGTCGAGCTCGCGCACTACGAGCGCCACGAGCGGCCCAGCCTCGAGCAAGAGATCCGCCGCCCGCCCATCGAGAAACCGCAAGTCATTCACGCACAAGCCCCCTCGGGGGGCAGCTAAGGAGACCCGATGAGACTGTTACTCGCAGTGTTGGTGGCGGCCGCCATGCCCGCCTTCGCGCAAACCACGAATGATCAGGCCACCGAGCAAGGCCGCCAGACGAACAACGAATACGTCAGCGACGCCACGTTGACCACCAAGGTGCATACGGCGCTAGCCAACGATGTCGGCATGCGCACGATGTACAGCATCAACGTCGACAGCGACAAAGGCGTCGTCACCCTGAAGGGCAAGGTCGACTCGCAAGCCACCAAGCAGCGCGCCGAGGATGTCGCGAAGCGCGTGAGCGGCGTCACCTCGGTGAAGAACGAGCTCCAGGTCAAGGGCTGATGGAAGCTTCCACACCGCTCCTCTCGGTCGCAGAAGCGCGCGACGGCGTCTGGAGCGTGAACGAACGCGGTCCGAGCCGCGTCGCCATCGCCTACTTCCCGAGCAAGCTCGGCGCGCTCAAGCACGCTGTGCGCGTGGCGCATGCCAAGCCGCGCTGCCGCGTCGCCGTTGTCGAGCGCGACGGCACGGTGCGTCTTGCTCGCGATTACAAGCAGAGGTCTCGATGAAAACAACTACTTTTGCACTCGTCTTGGGTATCGCCTATCTGCTGCTGGGATTGATGGGGCTCGTGCCGCTGTTCCTCGTGCCGCCGCCGATCGATGCGCCGCCGACGAACTTCACGCTGCTCTACGGCTATCTGCTCGGCCTCTTCGCGGTGAACCTGCTGGCGAGCGTCCTCCATATCGTGATCGGCGCCTGGGGGGTCTCGGCCGGGTCGGGACGCTCGAATGCGATCCGCTTCTGCCGCGACAGCGCGGTCCTCTTCGGCGCGCTTGCCTTGCTCGGCATGTTCCCGGGACTCAACACCTTGTTCGGCATGATGCCGATCAATGGGAACGATGTCTGGCTGAACGCGCTCACCGGGCTCGCCGCTGCCTACTTCGGCTGGCGCGAGCCGATTTCCGCGAAGGATCGCCGCCACATCCTCGGCGATCGCCGCCAGCGCATGCTGCCAATCGCGCGCGAGCGGCGCTTCGGACTCGCCGACCGCCGAGAAGGCTTCGGCAGCATGGCGCCCGGGTTCTAGGCCAGCGCGGCACCCTTAACGAGGGATTCGAGCTTCGCCCAGGCGATCTGCGGATGCGAGCGGCCGCCGAAGCCGCAGTCGCATCCTGCGATGACGTTCTCCTTGCCGACTCGCTCTGCGAAGCGCTGGATGCGCTGAGCCACGACCTCCGGGTGCTCGACGACGTCGGTCGAGTGCGTGACCACGCCGGGGATCAGGATCTTGCCCGGCGGAAGCTCCACGCTGTCCCAGACCGCGTATTCATGCTCGTGGCGCGCATTCGCGCCCTCGATGAGATAAGCCTGCGCTTTCACCTGGAGCATGAGATCGACCACGTCCTTCAGCTCGATGTCGAAGGCATGCGGTCCGTGCCAGCTACCCCAGCACAGGTGATAGCGCACGCGATCTTCGGGCACGTTGCGCAGCGCATGGTTGAGCGCCTCGATGCGCATCGCGCTCCTCTTGCGGAAGGCTTCCATGCCCATCGGGATGCCGATGCGATCCCATAAAGCGACGAGCCAGGCGTCGTCGATCTGCAGCACGACGCCGGACTTGACGATCGTTTCGAACTCCACGCGCATCGCTTCGGCGATGGCGAAGACAAACTCTTCCTCGGTCTTGTAGTAATCGTTGCGCCGGTAGACCTCGAGGCTCGCTGGCGCGGTCGAAGTAAGAAATGCCTGCTCCGCCGGAACGTGCCGCTTCAGCTCCTCGATCTCTTTCGCGAGCGAAGCGGCACCGGTGTAGGTGATTGGCGCGGTGCAGACCCAGACCGGCCGCACGCGCTTGATCTGCTCGCCCGGCGAATAGAAGAGCGTGCCTTTCTCGCTCGCATATTTGTAGAAAGCCGCAAAGGCCTCGCGGTCCTTGCCCTGCGCGATGAGCGGAA
>JAFARH010000187.1 GCA_019245555.1 Betaproteobacteria bacterium | reverse complement strand
CCTGGTAGCCCTCGACGGAAGGCGGCATCTTCGCCTGCCCGACGAGCCCGCCGGTCGACACGCACACATAGTCGAAGCCGATGCGCTTCAGCTCCTTGGCGTAGGCGATCGCATCGTCCGGTCCCGCGCCGCCTTCGGCCCAGTCGTTCGCGCTGATGCGCGCGCCGAGGCCGCGATCCTTTGGCCAGGACTCGCGCACCGCGGCTGCGACCTCGAGCGGAAATTTCATCCGGTTCTTGCCGTATTCGTCGGTGCGCTTGTTCGAGAGCGGCGAGAGGAACTGATGCAGCAGATACCCGTGGGCCGAGTGCAGCTCGACCACGTCGAAGCCGATGCGCTTCGAGCGGACGGTGGAAGCGACGAACGCCTCGACCTGGGTTCGTATCTCCGGTACAGACAATTCGTGCGGCACGTGCCAGCCTTCGCCGTACGGAATCGCCGACGGTGCCACCGTGATCCACGGCGATTGATCGGCGCGCAGCCATTCGCGGCCTTCCCACGGTACCTGCGACGACGCCTTGCGCCCGGCGTGCGCGAGCTGGATGCCGATCGGATTCTTTCCGAGGCGCCGGCACGCGGCGATGACGCGAGCCATCGCGGCCTCGTTGTGTTCGTCATAGAGTCCCGCGCACTTGTGCGTGATGCGCCCTTCGCGCGTCACGTGCGTCGCCTCGAGCATCATCAGGCCGGCGCCGCTATAGGCGAGCTGGCCGAGATGGATCAGGTGCCAGTCGTTCATGGAGCCGTCGTCGGCCTGGTACTCGCACATGGGCGAGATGGCGATGCGGTTGGGCAGCGTGACGCCGCCGATCTGGAGGGGCGTGAAGAGCTTAGGGAGCGGCAACTTCGATCTTCCTTTCCTTGAATGCCTTGCGCAGTGCCTTGGCAAATGCCACGGCACCGGGCTGGTCGCCGTGGATGCAGAGCGTATCGGCCGCGACGGCCACGCGCTTGCCGGAGAGGCTGGTGACGTAGCCCTCTTCGATCATTCCGAGCGCCTGCTTCACTGCCTTGGCTGAGTCCTTGATCATGCCGCCCGGCTTGTCGCGCGGCGCGAGCACGCCCTCGTCGGTGTAGCCGCGGTCGGCAAAGACCTCGGCGCACACCGGCACGCGCTTTTTTCTGGCGATCACGTAGTTCTTGCTCTTCGACAACACATAGAGCATCGCGCCCAGGTCCTTCGCCGCGCGGACCATGGCATCCGACAGTCCCTCGTCGTTCGCCGCCATGTTGTAGAGCGCGCCGTGGCACTTGATGTGGTGCAGCTTCGATCCCGCGGCGCGCGCAAAGGCCTCCACCGCGCCCGCCTGGTAGACGACCAGGTCGTACATCTCCTGCGGCGAAATCTTCATTACGCGACGGCCGAAGCCCTGGATGTCCGGCAACGACGGATGCGCGCCGATCGCCACGTCGTTGTCCACCGCGAGCTGAACAGTCTTGCGAATGGTGGCGGGATCGCCGCCGTGGAATCCGCAGGCGACGTTCGCCGAGCTGATGTGCGGCATGACGCCGGCGTCGTCACCCATCTTCCAGGCGCCGTAGCTTTCGCCCATGTCGCAGTTCAAATCGATTCGCTTCATTTTGTATTCGGGGCCAGGACCAGAATTAAATCCGGTCCTGGCCCCGATTCTACTTGCCATACTCCCAGGCAATTCCGCGCATGATGTTTTCCATCCTTGTCCGGGCGTCCTTTCTTAATTGCCCTGCAAGGTCCAGCGTCGTTCTCGCAAAGTGCACGGTGCCGCCGGGCGCGATCTGCGCGAGCCGCGGTACGTCGGCCGACGCGATTTCGGCGATGCGCGGGTAGCCGCCAGTGGTCTGGTGATCTGCCATCAGCGCGATCGGTACGCCATTCGCGGGCACCTGGACACTGCCCAGGCAGGTCGGGCCCGACAGGATTTCTTCGGCCTTGCTTCGGGTCAGCGGCGGGCCCGCAAGCCGGTAACCCATGCGATTGGAGTCCGGTCCTACGCGCCAGATCGTGTCGAAGAAGACGCGCTGCATGTTGGCGTCGAAGTCGCCGAAGTGCTCGCCCTCGATGGCATGCAACACGATCGGTTCGCGATCAGGCACGGTGAAAGCCGGCACATGCCACTTCACGCTCGTGCCGACCCGATCCTTGTTCTTCAACGCCGCGAACCGCTCGCGGGAGAGCTTGGTCGCGTTTGCGGCAAGCGGCACTACGTCGCCGCGCTTCAGCACCCGACCATCGAGTCCGCCAAAGCCGCCCGGTATGTAGGTGCTGCGGCTGCCGAGCACCGCTTCCACCTGGACGCCGCCGGCGATGGCGAGGTAACCGCGAGCACCGCGGGCGGCGCGGCTGATCGACACGCGCGCGCCGCGCGAGACGAGCACCGGGCGGTTGATCGGAATATCTGCCTCGAATTCGGCGCCGACCAGCGCGACGAGCGTTTCGCGCTCGAACTGCAGATCGGGGCCGAGCACCGTCAGCTCGAGCGCAGCGTCGCCGGCGTAATTGCCGACCAGCGCGTTGGCGAGCGCAAGCGAAAGTGGATCCATCGCGCCGCCCGGGCACAGGCCCACATGCTGGTGTCCATGGCGGCCCATGTCCTGCACCGTCATCAGCAGGCCCGGGCGCAGGACCGTAATACTCATTTGGTTCTCAGCTTCTGATACTCGGCCCGCGAGATCGGCTTGAAGCGCACGCGATCGCCGGCGGCGAACATGCTCGGCTCCTGCCGCTCGGCGTCGAACACCGTGAGCGGCGTGCGGCCGATGATGCTCCAGCCGCCCGAGATGGCGTAGGGGTAGATCACCGTCTGGTCGTTGGCGATCGCCACCGAGCCTTCGGGCACGATGGCGCGCGGCGCCGCCCGGCGCGGCACCGAGAGCTTCGGGCTCAGTCCGCCCATGTAGGCGTGACCCGGTGCGAAGCCGATCATCAGCACGCGGTAGTCGGCGCCCGCATGGAGCGCGACCGCCTCGTCGGGCGAGACCTTGGCGATGGCGGCGACTTCGGCGAGATCGGGCGCGAACTCCGACTCATAGCAAACCGGCACCTCGACCGTACGCAGTACATCGCCCGCCTTCGGCAGCCCTTCCTTCAGGCACTCGCTGACGGTATTGAGCGCTGCCGAGAGCGCGTCGGTGGTGAGCGACTTGTGGTCCGGGTCGAAGTGGATCGCGAGCCCGCCGAGCGCCGGCACGACGTCGCGCACCCAGGGCAGCGCGCGGCCGTGCACCATCGTCGCGAGGCGCTGCACGGCGGAATTCACTTCGAGGTCCAGCGTCTTCGAGAACTCGACGTAGACCGCGCAATCCCCGAGCGGGACTGCGCCGAGCGGCGCGAGCTTAGCCAACCTTCGGTATTGCTACGCCGATCATGGAGTCGCGGCTGACGATTGCTGCGAGCCGCGCTTCATCCCAGTCCTCGGTGCCCTTCGGCCGCATCGGCAGCACCATGTAGCGCATGTCCGCGGTCGAGTCGTGCACGCGGATCTGCACCGCGTCGGCGATCTTGAGGCCGAATTCGGCCAGCACCGCTCGCGGCTCACGCACCATGCGCGAGCGGTAGTTGCGCGACTTGTACCAGTCCGGCGGAATGCCGAGCAGCACGCGCGGATAGCACGAGCAGAGCGTGCAGACGATCGCGTTGTGCACCTGCGGCGTGTTCTCCACGACGACGAGCTTCAGGGCCGGTATCTCCAGCCCGAGCTCTTCGCACGCGGCCGTCCCGTTTTTCAGAAGTCTCTGACGAAAGGCATCATCCACCCAGGCACGCGCAACGGCCTTCGAGCCGCGCTCCGGTTGTCGGCCGCGCATCGCAGTGACCTCGGCATTGACCGCGTCGTCGGTGACGATGCCCTTCTCCACGAGCAGCTCACGCAGGCTCGTCTCCATGAGCTGGTAGTAGCTGTACGGCTGATACGTGCCCTGGTCTTTCATGCTTTCTCCAGCCAGTGCTGAAAGATCTCGATCTCGAGTACATCGGAGGCCGGCCCCTTGTAGTCGGGCCAGACTTCCTTCTGCTTGAACCGCACCCTATAGAGCGGCTGCGCCGGCAGGCCATCTCGTCTCTGCGCCAGCTCTTCCGGATTGGGAAAGGCGCCGCAATAGCGCTCGATCTCGCCGACGTGACCCCGGATATAGAACGGCGTGCGGATATGGCCGAGCGGCGCGGTCTTCCTGACGCGCACGCGGTCACCCTTGTCGAACTTGGCATCGAGTGCCGGATAGTCGGTGGCGAACTGGGGTTTCATTTCTTGCGCCCTGCGACCTCTTCCATCTTGCGCCCCAGCTCTTCGGTCGTGATCACGCCGCGCTGCAGCAGCGTCTGCGTGAGCGAGCTGATCCACTTCTCGTAGTAAGACAGCTTGTCGTACGCCTCCGGCGGCAGCGCCTCGATGTTCTTGCGTAGCTCATCCACCGTGATCTGGCCCGCTCCGCGCAGGAGCTGGACCATCGCGTCGATGCGCCGTTCCCACTCGGCATAGTCATGCTCGGTTGGCTCGACCTTGCCGGCCGGCAGTCCACCCATGTCGTGGTGGCCGCGCTCGAGCACTAGTGCGAGCTCCTGTTTGTCATGCGACCCACTCCGAGACCGGTGCCTTCGCCTCGTGCAGTGGCTGGCAAACGATGTCGACGAGAGTCGGCTCGCCGGCACTGAACGCTTCCCTCAGCGCCTTATTTAACTGTGTGGGGTCGGTCACGCGCCAGCTGCGGATCCCGTAAGCGCTCGCGACGGCGGCATGGTCGGTCGCGCCAAAGTCCACCGAGAAGTAGCGCTGCCCGTAGCCGCTCTTCTGGCCCGCCTTGATCCAGCCATAGACGGCGTTGGAGAGGACCACCGCCGTGAGCGGAAGCTTGAGGCGCGCCACGGTTTCCAGTTCGCCCACGCACATGCCGAAGCTGCCGTCGCCCATCACGGCGACGGTCTTCACGCTCGGGCGTCCGATATGCGCGCCGATCGCGCCGGACAATGCATAGCCCAGGGCCCCGTGCGCGCGGTTGGAGAAGTAGCGCCGTCCGGTGCCGCGCACGGTGTAGTACGCGGAGAAATACGGGCAAGGCGTGCCGGGATCGGCAACGAGGATGGCGTCGGGATCCAGCAATTGGGAAACCTCGTGCACCACGCGCTCGGGCTTGATCGGGGCGTCGTTCGGCTGCGCGAGCTCCTGGAATTTCTCGAACTTGCAACGCTTGCGCACGTCGATCGCGGTGAGATCACCCCGCGGCTGAGTTTTGCCGAGCGCATCGTTCAACGCGGCAAGCGCGAGCTTGGCATCGCCGATGAGCGGGACATCGACCCTGTAGTTGCGACCGGGCACCGATGGATCCACATCGATATGGATGATGCGCGCCTGGTCCGGCGTGGGATGGCGCCAGCGCTCGGTGGTGACCGAGCCGGCGCGGCAGCCGACGAAGACGATGACGTCGGCGGCGTCGACAACCGCGCGCGTTTCGGGCGTGCCGCCGTTCGAGCCAACGACGCCGAGCGAGTGCGCGCAGC
>JAFARH010000142.1 GCA_019245555.1 Betaproteobacteria bacterium | reverse complement strand
CGCATCCACATGCGCAGCATGCGCTGGCTCGGGCGGCGCCTCGCGCTTGCGCACATGCTGCACCTGCCCGTCACCGGCGCCATCTGGGAAAAGATCCACCGCCGCCATCGCTTGGCGGAGGAAGCGAATGTGGCGCGTGTCGCGCAACCGGTGTTCGAGCACAACCGCTATCCGACCTCGGTTCGCCAGGAATATGTGCGGAACCTTCTTCTCGAGCTGGCTGCACCCGACAGCATGACCGGCCGCGAGGTCGAGCTCGCTTTTCGAATCACGGGACGGATGGCGCCGGCAGCGCGGCTGGACAACACGCGCTCAGACAGCACGGTGTTCGCCGTGATTCCCGCGGGCGATGGCCTGCCGATGCTGGCGCGCCAGGTGGAAAGCGGGCTCGCGTCGAGCGCCTTCTTTCTCGACACCACCCTTTGCCTGCCGAAGCTCCGCGCCGGGCTCGAGCGCGACATGGATCGTCCGAAGGACGAGGCCGATACGCTCTTCTCGGGCGAGTACACCATCGGCGAGCGCTACGCGATGCTGAATCGCCTCATCTCGCACTGGGGCATGGATCCGCCGCAGCGCCGCTCGCGGCGCGTGATGATGGCGAGCCGGGCGCGCGTCATTAGCGGCTTTTCGAATATCGCCAACGTGCTACCGGCATTCGACCAGGGCGTGGCGGAGAAGAAGAGCATCGACCTGCAGATCAAGATCGACGACACGAGCCAGGCGCTGAGCCGCGCCAAGCTGCGTGCGGCACAGCGCGTAGGTCCGGCGCACGTCATCGATGCGAGCAACGGCGGCCTTGGCATCGCGCTCAGGCCGCAGGACGCGAAATGGGCCGCGATGGGTGTGCTGGTTGGCGTCTTGATCGAGCCGGGCAAGGACTGGGTCGTCGGCGTGGTGCGGCGGCTCTTCTCGCTCGACGAAGAGCTTCGCATCGGCATCCAGGTGCTCTCGACGCTGCCGCACGTTTTGTCGATCGCGACCGAGACGATCAAGCGCGACCAGATCTGGGAAGACGCCATGCGCCACGAGGCGAATTTCAGCGACCGCTACAAGAAGGCGATCCTGCTAGACCCCCGCGGCAATCCGAACGTGGGTGGCGATCTCGTGCTCGAGCCGGGGCTTGCCTCCAAAGGCACCCAGTTCGACGTGCCCCTCGAGAAAGGCGTGCAGCGCATTCGCGTCACGCACGTGGCGCACGAAGGCGAGACCTACCAGCGCGTGGTGTACGAGCCGATCAAGACTTGAAGCGCGTGCGCGGGTCGAACTTCGACGTTGTGCGCAGCTCTTCGTAGAGCCTTTTCTCCTGCTCGGTGAGCGTGCCGGGCACCACGATATCGAGCGCGGCGTAAAGATCGCCGGCCCCGGCCCCTGGCTTGGGCAATCCCTTGCCGCCGAGCCGCAGCTTTTGCCCGCTCTTCGATCCTGCGGGCACCTTCATCGTCACGCGGCCATCGAGCGTCGGTACTTCCACTTCGGCGCCGAGCGCTGCTTCCCACGGCGCGATCGGCACCTCGATCTCGAGGTCGTGGCCGCGCGTGCGGAAGAGGGGATGCGGCTCGAGCACGATCTGCAGGTAGAGGTCACCCGCAGGCCCACCGTTCATGCCGGCGCCGCCTTTGCCGCGCAGCCTCAAGCGCTGACCGTCGGTCGCGCCTTTCGGGATGCGCGCGGTGAGGACGTTGCCGTCGAGCTGGATCTGGCGTTGTGTGCCGCGCGCCGCTTCCTCTAGCGTGATGCGCGCCGGCATCTCGTAATCCTCGCCGCGCATCGGCATGTTGCGGCCGAAGCCGCCTCGGCGCGCGCCGGCGCGTCCGAAGATGCCCATCTGCTCGAAGAGATCCGAGAGGTCGATATCGCGCAGGTCTTCCTGTCGTCCGGAGCCGAAGCGGTCGAACCAGTCGGGCGGCGGGCGGAAATCCTGTCCCGGCCGGTAGTTGCTGCCGAGCGAGTCGTAGGCGGCGCGCTTTTCCTTGTCGCGCAGCGTCTCGTAGGCCTCGGACACCTCCTGGAATTTCTCCTTGGCGTTCGCTTCCTTGGAGACGTCCGGGTGGTACTTGCGCGCGAGCTTGCGGTAAGCCTTCTTGACCTCATCCTCGCTCGCCGAGCGCTCGACGCCGAGGACCTTGTAATAGTCCTTGTACTTCATCCCGGCAATATGGGGGCTATCACCGGGTAGTTAAAGCCCAAGCAAACAGGGACAGACCACGTTTCCCGCGGAGAGGAAAACGTGGTCTGTCCCTGATTAGTTTAGAGGGTGCTTTTGGGCCGGAAGCAGTCCGGGCAGCGCTCGAGCGCCGGATTGCCGATCAGCTTGACGTACGGAATATCGCTCCCGCAGGCCTTGCAGACGCCGAATTCGGGCGTGCGCAGCTTTTGCAGGACCTCTTCCATGCCCGGCTCGCTCAA
>JAFARH010000119.1 GCA_019245555.1 Betaproteobacteria bacterium | reverse complement strand
GCAGGCGGCCCAGGGCAAGGGCGAGCAGGAGGCCGACCAAGAAGGCCAGGCCGAGACCTCGAACAGCCCGCTCGACAACTACACCCAGAACCTGAACGCGCTCGCGCTCGCGGGCAAGATCGATCCGCTGATCGGCCGCGACAAGGAACTCGAGCGCGTCGTCCAGACGCTCTGCCGCCGGCGCAAGAACAACCCGCTCCTCGACGGTGAGGCCGGCGTGGGCAAGACCGCGATCGCGGAGGGCCTCGCCCGTCGCATCGTCGAGGGCAATGTTCCAGACCTGCTGGCGAAGTGCACGGTGTACGCGCTCGACATGGGCGCGCTGCTCGCGGGCACGAAATACCGTGGCGATTTCGAGCAGCGCCTGAAGGCGGTGCTCAAGCAGCTCGTCGACAACCCAAACGCCATCCTCTTCATCGACGAAATCCATACGGTGATCGGCGCGGGCGCCGCCTCCGGCGGAACGCTCGATGCGTCCAACCTGCTGAAGCCGGTGCTATCCACGGGCCAGCTGAAGTGCATCGGTGCCACGACGTACAACGAATACCGCGGCGTCTTCGAGAAAGACCACGCGCTCTCTCGTCGCTTTCAGAAGATCGACGTGGTTGAGCCGTCGGTCGACGAGACGGTCGAGATCCTCAAGGGCCTCAAGTCGCGCTTCGAAGCGCATCACAGCGTCAAATACACCGCCAACGCACTGACCACAGCGGCTGAGCTCTCCGCACGCTATATCAACGACCGGCACCTGCCGGACAAGGCGATCGACGTGATCGACGAGGCCGGCGCTGCGCAACGAATCGCGCCGAAGGCCAAGCAGAAGAAGGTCATCGGCAAGCCCGAAATCGAGGAGATCATTGCCAAGATCGCGCGCATCCCGCCGCGCAGCGTGTCGACTGATGACCGCAGCGCCCTCGCCAACCTCGACCGCGACCTGAAGGCCGTGGTGTTCGGCCAGGATCGCGCGATCGACGCCCTTTCCTCTGCCATCAAGATGGCGCGCTCCGGCCTCGGCAATCCGCAGAAGCCGATCGGCAACTTCCTCTTCTCCGGGCCGACCGGCGTCGGCAAGACGGAAGTGGCGCGGCAGCTCGCTTATTGCATGGGCATCGAGCTCATCCGCTTCGACATGTCGGAGTACATGGAGCGCCACGCGGTGTCGCGTCTCATCGGCGCGCCGCCGGGATACGTCGGCTTCGAGCAGGGCGGGCTGTTGACCGAGCAGATCACCAAGAAGCCTTACTCGGTGCTGCTCTTGGATGAGATCGAGAAGGCGCATCCCGACATCTTCAACGTGCTCCTGCAGGTGATGGACCATGGCACGCTGACGGACAACAACGGGCGCAAGGCCGACTTCCGCAACGTCTGCATCGTCATGACGACAAATGCCGGCGCCGAGTCGCTCGCGCGTACGTCGATGGGCTTCACGCCGTCGCGGCAACCGGGCGACGAGATGGAAGCGATCAAGAAGATGTTCACGCCGGAATTCCGCAACCGGCTCGACTCGATCATCTCGTTCAGCGCGCTCGACGAGAAGACCATCATGCGCGTGGTCGAGAAATTCCTGATGCAGCTCGACGAGCAGCTCGCCGAGAAGAAGGTCGAGGCGAGCTTCAGCGACGCGCTCAAGGCGCACCTGGCGAAGAAAGGCTTCGATCCGCTGATGGGCGCCCGCCCGATGGCGCGCCTCATCCAGGACACCATCCGCCGCGCGCTCGCCGACGAGCTCCTCTTCGGCCGGCTCCAGCATGGCGGCAAGGTGACGATCGACATCGGCGAGGACGAGAAGATCAAGCTCGCCTTCGAGGAAGAACCGGCGCCCGTCGCCTAGAAGCACCCTCCTTTCGCCGCGGTAGAAGAGCGGCCGGCAAATTGCTTACCAGCCGCCATGATTAGCCGGCGGGAGTTCATGGGCTTCGGTGCGGCAGCCTTGGCAGGCTGCGCGTCCGTCGGCAGTGGAGTCACGCCGCGTGTCCTCATCATCGGCGCCGGATTCGGCGGCGCCACCTGTGCCAAGTACATCGCCAAGGCCGATTCCGACATCCAGGTCGTGCTCGTCGACCGCGTGCAGGAATTCGTCTCCTGCCCGATGTCGAATCTCGTGATCGGCGGCAGCCGCTCGATCACCGACCTCACGCAGCGCCTCGACGTGCTGAAGAAATACCGCATCGATGTGCTGTGGGGCGAAGCGGTCGCCGTGGACCCGTCGAGGAAGGTCGTCCGCTTTGGGCGCGGCAGCGAGCTCGTCTATGACCGCCTGGTGCTCTCGCCGGGCGTCGATTTCGTTTTCCAGGACATCGCCGGCTACGAGGCGGCGCAGCCGCACGTGCTGCACGCCTGGAAGGCCGGTGCGCAGACCGTGGAGCTCCGCCGGCAGCTCGAGGCCATGCCCGACGGCGGCGTATGCATCATCGGCATACCGCCCGCGCCTTATCGCGCCGCGGCCGGTCCGTACGAGCGCGCCTGCCAGATCGCGCAGTACTTCAAGCAGGCGAAGCCGCGCTCCAAGGTGCTCGTGCTCGACGCGAATGCCGACGTAACGGCGGAAGGGCCACTTTTCAAGCGCGCCTGGGAAGAGCTTTATCCGGGAATCGTCGAGTACCGACCTAACTCACGTGTACTCGGCGTCGACGCGACCGCGATGATGGTGCGCACGTCGCAGGAAACCATCAAGGGCGATGTCCTCAACGTCATTCCCCCGCAGCGCGCCGGCGACATCGCCGTGAAGGCCGGCCTTGTGGCGAGCAATCAGCGCTGGTGCGACGTCGACTGGCGCACGATGGAATCGAAGATGGTGCCCGGGATCCACGTGCTCGGCGATGCGACGATGCCGGCCTCGGGCATGGCGAAGACCGGCCAGATGGCGAACTCGCAGGCCAAGGTCTGCGCGGCCGCGCTGATCGCCTTACTGCGTGAGCGCCAGCCCGCGTCGACGTTCACGCTGATGGATGCCGGCTACGCTTTCGTCTCCGACGAAGAGGCGATCCATGCGACGTCGGTGCATCGGTACGACGCGCGTCGTCGCACGATGGTCGCTGAGAACGTACTCGTGTCGCCCGCGCGGAGCGAATTGGAAGCAAAGAACGGCCGGATGTGGGCCCAGAGTATCCTGGCCGACGCCTTCGGCTAGCGGCCTGTCGAGCCGAATCCGCCAGCGCCACGCTTGCTGGCGGCGAATTCCTCGACCACCTCGAACTCCACCTGCACCACCGGCACGACCACCAGCTGGGCAATACGATCGAGCGGCTGAACCGTGAACGCCGCTGAGCCTCTATTCCAGAGCGACACCATCAGCGGTCCCTGGTAATCGGAGTCGATGAGGCCGACGAGGTTGCCAAGCACGATGCCGTTCTTCGAGCCGAGCCCCGAGCGCGGCAGGATCACCGCCGCATAACCGGGATCGCCGACGTGGATGGCAATGCCCGACGAGACGAGCTGACTCTGTCCGGGAGCGAGCGTGAGCGGCGCATCGAGGCAGGCGCGCAGATCAAGACCGGCCGCGCCCGGCGTCGCGTAGTGGGGCAGCATGCTGCGGATCCTCTCGTCGAGGATCTTGACCTCAAGCTTCCTCATTTGCTTTTCGGCAGCTTCCCTGCGACGTGCGCGATGAGCTTTCGCGCGAGCTCGATCTTCGGTCCGCGGCCGAGGTCGTGCGCGCCGCGCCGGTCATAGAGCTTGATCGCGTTGTCTTCGGCACCGAAAGCGTCCTGCGCAAGATTCGCCGCGATCAAGGGGATGTTCTTCTTCTTCAGCTTCTCGGCCGCGTTCTTCGCCAGATCCTCGCTCTCCGCCGCGAAGCCGACGCAGAACGGTGCGTTCTTCATTCCAGCCACGTAGGCGAGAATGTCCGCGTTCTGGATGAGCTCGAGCGTCACAGGCCTGCCGTTCATCTTCTTGAGCTTCCTCGGCGAGCGCTCCTTTGGCCGATAGTCGGCTACCGCGGCGACAGAGATGAACACATCGCTCTTCGGCGCGGCCTTCTTGACCGCAGCGAACATCTCATCGGCCGTCCGCACATTGAACCGCTCGACACCCGCGGGCGTCGCAAGCGCCACCGGCCCACTGATCAGGGTCACCTTCGCCCCCGCTTCCTGCGCCGCGCGAGCGACCGCATAACCCATCTTGCCGGAGCTGGTGTTGGTTATTACACGCACCGGATCGACCGGCTCTTCAGTCGGCCCCGCCGTCACCAGCACTCGCTTTCCCGAAAGCTTTTTCGGCGCGAACTGCGCCTCGATCTCCGCAGCGATATCGGCGGGCTCAGACATGCGGCCGTATCCGACTTCGCCGCAGGCCTGGTCGCCTGCTGCCGGCCCGGCGAACGCGATGCTTGCGTCCTCACGGAGCCTGGCGGCATTCCGCTGGGTGGCAGTGTTCTGCCACATCTCGACGTTCATCGCCGGCGCGATGATGAGCGGGCATCGGCGCGCGAGACACAAACTGGACAACAGATCGTCCGCCAGTCCGTACGCGAGCTTCGCCATGAAGTCCGCCGTGGCGGGTGCAATGACAATCAGCTCGCGATCACGCGACAGCTCGATCTGTCCCATTGCATCGCTCACGCGCGGGTCCCAGAGGTCGGTCCACACCGGCTGGCCGGTCAGCGCCTGCATCGTCACCGGGGTGATGAAGCGCGTCGCGGCTTCGGTCATCGCGACGCGAACGTCCGCGCCGCGCTTCACCAGCAAGCGTGCGAGCTCGGCCGCTTTGTAGGCGGCGATCCCGCCGGTCACGCCGAGCAGAAGTCTCTTACCCGTCAACGGCATAAGGCATGGGTACGTTCAGGGGATCAGGATTGTAAGCCCAAGACATGAGGATCACCGACTGGCGGCCTGAGGACCGGCCGCGTGAGCGCCTGCTTGCCCAAGGAGCGGCGGCGCTGAGCGACGCAGAGCTCGTCGCGGTGCTGCTGCGCTCTGGCGTGCGCGGCAAGAGCGCGGTCGATCTGGCGCGCGACCTTCTCGCGCAATACGAAGGCGTCACCCGCATGCTCGAGGCCGGCGCCGAGCTTGAATCGATCAAGGGCCTGGGTCCCGCGAAGCGCGCGCAGTTCGAAGCCGCTATCGAGCTCGCACGCCGCGCCTTGCGCGAGAAGCTGAAGCAAAGCGCCGCCCTCACCTCGCCCGGCGCGGTGCGCGACCACCTGCGCCTCAAGCTCGCCGCGCGCAAGGAGGAAGCCTTCGTCTGCATGTGGCTCGACGCCCAGCACAAGGTGATCGACGTCGAGGAGGCCTTCAGCGGCACGCTTACGCAGACGAGCGTCTATCCCCGAGAGATCGTGAAGTCGGCGCTCCGCTACAACGCGGCCGCGGTGATCTTGGCACACAACCACCCGTCGGGCGTGGCGCAGCCCAGCCAATCCGACGAGCTCCTGACCCGAAACCTCAAGGAGGCGCTCGCCTTGGTTGAAGTCAAAGTGCTGGATCACTTCATCGTGGCGGGCCACCAGGCCATTTCCTTCGCCGAGCGTGGATTACTCTAGATTTCCCTGTATAATCCGCGCCTTTCGCGAATTCCGGAGTTCTCAGCCATGCCCCGCGTCTGCCAAGTCACCGGCAAAAAGCCGATGAAGGGTCATCACGTCTCGCACGCCAACAACAAGACGATCCGCACGTTCGAGCCGAACCTGCACTACCGCCGCTTCTGGCTCGAGACCCAGAACCGCTGGGTGCGCTTGCGCGTCTCGACGGCGGGGCTGCGCCGCATCGACAAGCTCGGCGTTGAGGCCGTGCTCGCGGAAATCAAAGCCCGGAAAGCGAAAGGTTAGCCATGCGCGAGAAGATCAAGCTCGAGTCCTCGGCCGGCACCGGCCACTTCTACACGACGACGAAGAACAAGCGCACCACGCCCGACAAGATCGAGATGAAGAAATACGATCCGAAGGCTCGCAAGCACGTCATCTACAAAGAAACGAAGCTCAAGTAAGACCCCCAGAAACTAAAAAGCCCGCCGAGTTTTGGATTCGGCGGGCTTTTTATTTAGGCGGTTGCGTAGGACCTGAGTCGCTCGGAGAAGGCCACGAGCGTCGCTACACCGCTCGCCTCCGCGCGACGGCACCAGTCCTGGAGCTGGCGCACCAGCTGCTCCTTGGAAGCCGCCGAGCGGTCCCAGAGGGTATTCAGCTCGTGGCGCATGGACACGTGGGTATGCAGCGCGCGCGACTTGTCGAGCGCTTCTGCGACGCGGGGATGATGCTCCTTGCCCTGCCCGCGCAGCACGGCGCGGCGCAGTGATTTCAGTACCTCGGCATCGCGCGGCGACCAGCGGCGCAGGCGCTCGAGCTCGTGCGCGTAGGTCTGCTTGAGCGACTTGGCATAGCGCGAGAGCACGTCGTAGCGGTTGGCGATGACGGCGTGCAGCGTGTCGACATCGACCGCGCGCGGCTGGGCGAACTTCGGCTTCGGCGCCACTTTCTTGACCGTCGCGAGGCCCACCATTTCCATCAGGCGGATGTAGAGCCAGCCGATGTCGAACTCGTACCACTTGCTGGAGAGCTTGGCCGAGGACGCGTAGGCGTGGTGGTTGTTGTGCAGCTCCTCGCCGCCGATCAGGATGCCCCAGGGCACGATGTTGCGGCTCGCGTCGGGTACGTCCTCGAAGTTGCGGTAGCCGAACCAGTGGCCGACGCCGTTGATCACGCCCGCCGCCCAGAACGGAATCCAGGCCATCTGCACGAGCCATACGATCGCGCCCGGAATGATGCCAAAAAGAAGAAGGTCGACGACGAGCATGAGGAACACGCCCATGAACGAATGCGGCGTGTAGATGTTGCGCTCGATCCAGTCATCGGGCGTGCCGTGACCGTAGCGCTCCATCGTCTCCTTCTTCTGCGCTTCCTTGGCATACAGGATGACGCCGCCCCAAAGCACCATGTTGATGCCATGGACCTGCGGGCTGTGCGGATCCTCGACGGTCTCGCACTTCGCGTGATGCTTGCGATGAAGCGCCGCCCACTCCTTCGTCACCTGGCCCGTGGTGAGCCACATCCAGAGACGGAAGAAGTGCGACATGATCGGATGCAGCTCCAGGGCGCGGTGCGCCTGGCAGCGATGCAGGAATATCGTGACGCCAGCGATCGTGATGTGCGTGAGCACAAGCGTCGCGATGACGACTCCCCACCAGGGGAGGTCCAACAAGCCGGAAAACACCATGAAGTTGATTTGCCTTTAGCTCTAGTTTTGAGTGGCGGAGCGCATTCTACGCGAACCCCTCTTCCGTCGGTAACAATCGGATCCGAAAGATGATTTTTTGCACGAACTACACTCTCCGGGACAATCGAGTCGGGCCCTCACGACGCGCGCTCGAAGGCCGCCGCGAAAAAGCCATCCGTGCCATGCACATGGGGCCATAACCTCAGGCGCTCGCCCGTGTCGAGCGGAATTTTTTGCGCCGCAAGCAGCTCCGCGCATGACAAAACCTTGAACTCCGGAGCACCGCGCTGGAACGCATCCACGATCGCTTCGTTCTCCTCCTGCAGGATGCTGCACGTGGCATAGACGAGCCGGCCGCCTGGTTTCACGAGACGCGCGGCAGCCTGGAGGATGCGAGCCTGCTTTTGTGCGAGCTCCTCGATGGCCGACGGCCCATGGCGCCATTTCAGATCGGGATTTCGCCGCAGGGTTCCGAAACCGCTGCACGGCGCATCGACCAGCACGCGCTCGAGCTTTCCCGCCAGACGTTTCGCCCTGGCATCGTTATCGCCCGAAAGCGCGAGTGAGCGAATGTTGTTGACCTGAGCCCGCGCAGCGCGTGGCCCGAGCGCCGCGAGGCGTTTTGCCGAAACATCCATCGCGTATATCCGGCCGGACCCCCGCATCAGCATCGCGAGTGCCAGCGTCTTGCCGCCCGCGCCAGCGCAGTAGTCCGCGATCATCTCGCCGCGCCGCGGGGCCACCAGCCAGGCTAGGAGCTGGCTCCCTTCGTCCTGCACCTCGATCAGACCGTCGCGGAATAGGGCGTGGTTGTTGATCGCTGGCTTCCCCGCGAGCCGCGCGCCAGCCGGGGAATAACGGGTCGGTGCGGCCTCTATTCCGTCCTGCGTCAACCGCGAGAGGACTTGCTCTTGGGTCGTTCGCGCGAGATTAGCGCGCAGGTCGAGCGGCGCAGGATTAAGGAGGCCCTGCGCAATGCGCAGCGCTTCGTCGCGGCCATGCCGGGATTCAAGGCGCTGCCAGAGCCAGTCCGGCAGGTCTGCGCGCACGGCGTCGGGCAGATCCTTGCTCGCGGCTCGCAGGCGAGCGAGCAGGTCGTGGTCGGCAATGCCGTCGAGTGAGCGCCCCGAGAAGCCGAGAACGCGCACGAGCGCGGCAGTGACGAGCGCAGATGGGTCGGCGCTGCCGGCGGCGGACTCGAGCGAACGCTTGCGACGCAACACTGCGAAGGTGGTCTCGGCGACGAAG
>JAFARH010000309.1 GCA_019245555.1 Betaproteobacteria bacterium | reverse complement strand
CGAGGCCATGCTGCGCTTCATCACCACGGTGGTCTTCGCGTTCCACACTTCGAGCACCGGCATGCCGGCGATCGGGCTCGTCGGGTCTTCCTGCGCGGCCGGGTTCACGATGTCGTTAGCGCCGATCACCATCGCGACGTCGGTGTTAGCGAAGTCAGCGTTGATCTCGTCCATCTCGAGCACGATGTCGTAGGGCACCTTGGCTTCCGCGAGGAGCACGTTCATATGCCCGGGCATGCGCCCCGCCACGGGATGGATGCCGAACCGTACATTCACGCCCTTGTCGCGCAGGAACTTGGTGATCTCGTAGACGGTGTGCTGCGCCTGCGCCACCGCCATGCCGTAGCCCGGCACGATGATCACGTTCTGTGCACCGCGAAGGAGCTCCGCCGTTTCCGGCGCGCTGATCGGATGCACCTCGCCTACCGGCGCGGCGCCTGCGGCGGCGGGCTTACCGCCTTCGGTGCCGAAGCCGCCGGCGATGACGCTCACGAAGTTGCGGTTCATTGCGCGGCACATGATGTAGGAGAGGATCGCGCCGCTCGAGCCGACGAGCGCACCCGTGACGATTAGCAGGTCGTTCGACAGCATGAAGCCGGTCGCCGCCGCCGCCCATCCCGAGTAGCTGTTCAGCATCGACACCACGACTGGCATGTCGGCACCGCCGATCGCCATCACCATGTGCACACCGAAGAGAAGCGCGATCACCGTCATGACGACGAGCGGCGTCATGCCGCTATTCACCGAGGGTGCGGCCATGAACACGCCGCCGTAGTAGATGACCACCAGCAAGCCCGCCAGGTTGATCCAGTGGCGCGCCGGGATCAGCACCGGCTTGCCGGTGATGCGCGCCGAGAGCTTGCCGAAAGCGATGAGCGAGCCGGAGAAGGTCACCGCGCCGATCAGCACGCCGATGTAGATCTCGAGCTGGTGGATCGTGCGCTCGGCGCCCTGGAAATGCGTCGTCGCCGCCGGGTCGATGTAGTTCGCGTAGCCGATTAGCACCGCCGCCAGGCCGACAAGACTGTGCATCAACGCGACCAGCTCCGGCATCTGCGTCATCTTCACGACGCGCGCAGCGTAGAGACCGATTGCCGCGCCGACCACCATCGCTGCGAGGATCCAGGTGTAGCCGCCCTTCGTGACCTGCGGACCGAGCACCGTGGCGAGCACGGCGATCGTCATGCCGATCATTCCGTAGAGATTCCCGCGTCGCGACGTCTCGGGATTCGACAACCCGCCGAGGCTCAGGATGAAGAGGATGGTCGCGCCGACGTAGGCGACGGTCGAGAGGGTCGGCGTCATTTGCGGAACATCTGAAGCATGCGCTGCGTCACGGCGAAGCCGCCGAACATGTTGATCGCGACGAGCGCGATGCTCGCTACCGCAAGGCCGATGATCCAGCTAGCGGGCCGGCCCGCCTCATCACCCGCAATTGGCGGCGCCACCTGCACGAGAGCGCCGATCGCAATGATGCTCGAGATGGCATTGGTGACGCTCATGAGCGGCGTGTGCAGGGCCGGCGTCACGTTCCAGATCACCATGTAGCCGACGAAGCACGCCAGCACGAAGACCGTGAAGTGCGCGATGAACGCGGCGGGCGCGTTCGCGCCGATGAACCAGAAGACCACCGCGGCGACGAGGAACGTGATGGCGATTGCCTTCGCCGACGCGGGCTCGCTTGCTGCGCCGTGGCCTTTCGGCGCTTGCGCGACAGGCTTCGCCGCCGGCTTGGGCTGCGCAGCCGGGGCCTTCGGCGCGGGCGGCGGCCAGGTGATCGTGCCTTCCTTGATCACCGTCAGGCCGCGGATGGCGTCATCTTCCATGTTCACGTTGATGACGCCGTCCTTCGTCTTACACAGTTCCTCGGCGACGCGGAAGAGGTTCGTGCCATAGAGCGTCGAGGCCTGCTTCGCCAGCCGGCTGGCGAGATCCGTGTAGCCGATGATCGTGACGCCGTGACGAACGACGGCCTCGCCGGGCACGGTGAGCTCGCAGTTGCCGCCCTGCTCTCCAGCCATGTCGACGATCACACTGCCAGGCCGCATTGAACGAACCATGTCCGCCGTTATGAGCTTGGGTGCCGGCTTGCCGGGGATTAGCGCGGTGGTAATGATGATGTCGACGTCTTTCGCCTGCTTGGCGTACATCTCGCGCTGCGCCTTCTGGAACCCCTCGCTCATCACCCTGGCGTAGCCGCCGCCGCCGGAGCCTTCTTCCTCGTAGTCGACCTTGACGAACTCTCCGCCCAGCGACTTGACCTGGTCGGCCACTTCCGCGCGCGTGTCGTTCGCGCGCACGATGGCGCCGAGGCTCGCGGCGGTGCCGATCGCGGCGAGGCCCGCAACTCCGGCTCCAGCAATGAAGACCTTCGCCGGCGGAACCTTGCCGGCGGCCGTCACCTGGCCGCTGAAAAACCGTCCGAATGCGTTGGCTGCCTCGATGACCGCGCGGTAGCCGCTAATGCCGGCCATGGAGGTCAACGCGTCCATCTTCTGCGCGCGGGAGAGCGTGCGCGGCAGCGAATCGATCGCGAGCACCGTGACCTTGCGCGCGACGAGGCTTTGCATGAGATCCGGGTTCTGCGCGGGCCAGATGAAGCTGATGAGCGTCTGGCCCTCGTGCATCAAGCCGACTTCTTCAGCAGTCGGCCCGCGCACCTTGAAGACGATGTCCGCGGCGGACCAGAGATGTTGCGCAGTGTCGACGATGTCGGCGCCCGCCGCGTGATACATCTCGTCCGAGAAGTTCGCTGCATCGCCGGCGCCGGACTGCACGGCGACGCGGAAGCCGAGCTTCTTCAGCTTTTCGACGACCTCGGGAACAGTGGCAACGCGCTTTTCGCCCGCGAAGCTCTCGCGGGGTACACCGATCAACTGGGGCATAGGATGGAGCGGGATTCTAGCCTGCCGCCCCGCTTCCTTTTTGACTTCCGTCAATCCATTTCAGCCAGCCGAAGCGGCGCTCGACGAGCTCGAATGCACCCTGCACGATGAGTGCAAGCGCCGCCGCCGGGATCGCACCCGCGAGGAGCGTCACGTTGTCATTGAGTGCAAGCCCGGCAGCGATCCGCTCGCCATAGCCGCCGGCGCCGATAAAGGCGGCGATGGTCGCAGTGCCGACGTTGATCACGGCGGAAGTCTTGATGCCGGCGAGGATCGCCGGTGCGGATAGCGGCAGCTCGATCAACCACAGCCGCTGGCCCGGCCGGAGGCCGAGCGCGAGCGATGCATGCCGCATGCCCCGGCTAATCGCGAGCAGTCCCGTGCAGGTGTTACGGACGATCGGCAGGAGCGCATAAAGAAACAGCGCAATCAGCGCGGGCAGAATGCCGATGGTGCCGACCGCGGCGATGAGGAAGGCGAAGAGCGCGAGCGACGGGATCGTCTGGATCACGCCGACCACCCCGAGGATCACCTGCCCGATGCGCGGCAACTTCGCCGCCGCGATGCCGAGCGGGATACCGGCCGCGATGCTTGCGGCAAGAGATACGAGCACGAGCACAAGGTGCTCGCCCGTAAGGCGCCAGAAATCGGCGCCGAACAGCGTTCCCATGAAGTCGCGCTTGCCGGTAGTCTGCTCGCCGAAGAAGAGCGCCGCCGCCTCGCCGAAGCTCTTACCCTCCAGCTCAGCCGCGGCGTTCATGCGGATCATTTGCCGCTCGTCGATCCGGCCTTCGAGCTTTTGCAGCGCTGCCCACTGCTGGGGAAAACGCTGGGGCAGATCCGCGCGAAAGAGCAGAACGGCGTCGTAACGCGGAAAGTACTGTCGATCGTCCTCGAGCACGCGCAGCTTGAAGCGCTCGATCTTCGCGTCGGTCGAGTAGACGTCCATGACGTCGATGCGGCCGGCGGCGATGGCTTCGTAGGCGAGACCGTGGTCGAGCCCTGCGGGCGGTTGCGGCAGCGCGTAGGCGCTCTTGAGCCCTGGCCAGCCATCGGCGCGGCCGATGAATTCCTGCGACAGGCCGAGCTTCAGCTCGGGATGGCGCGCGAGATCAGAGAGCCTGGCGATGCCAAGCGATTGCGCCCGATCATCGCGCATGGCGAGCGCGTAGCTGTTGTTGAAGCCGAGCCGCACGCCCTCCTGCAAACCCTGCCTGGCGAGCGCCGCGTTCAGTTGCTCCAGCGTCGCTTTCGGCAGGTGCACGACTTCGGCGGCGATGGTCCCCGTGTACTCCGGGTAGACGTCGATCGATCCCGCCTTGAGCGCCGCGAGCACGATGCCGGTGTTGCCGAGGCCGGGCTTGTGTTCGCCGCCGGTCGAGCGCGCCAGGATTTCGCCGAGGATGTAGGACTCGGTGAAGCGCTTGGAGCCGATCTCGAGGCGGTCTGCGGCGTGCGCCGTGCAGGACAGCGCGAGGAGTACGAGGACTGCCTGCTTCAGACGCGCTCGACTTGCACGCGGCAATCGTAGAACGTCGCGCCGCCGCCGAGATCGGCGACGCGCTGCGACGTCAGATTGTTCGCGTTGCGCCCGTCGGGCGAATACTTCTTCCACCACACCGACGGCGCGACCACCACGCCGGGACGCGGCTTGCCGTTGATGCGCGCCCGCAGGGTGTACGACCCGCGGTCGTTGAAGACGCGGACCGCATCGCCGTCGCGGATGCCGCGCGCCGCGGCGTCCTGCGGATGGAGGTCGAGGTGCGGCTCGCGCTCGAATTCGCGGAAACGAGCGATGTTCGCGAAGCTCGAGTTAAGGAAGTGGCGCGCCGGCGGCGAGAGGAACGCGAGCGGATAACGCTTGGCCAGCGCTTCGTCCGCGACTTCCGCGGGCGGGTTGTAGAACGGCAGCGGATCGATGCCCTGGTCCTCGAGCCACTTACTATGGAACTCGCACTTGCCGGACGGCGTCGGAAAACCGCCTTCGGCGAACGGCGCGAAGCGCGCGGGCACCGCGAGCTTCTGCCAGCCTTCGGCCTTCACCTTGTCCCACGTCACGCCCGCCATCTTCGGCTTGGTCGATGCGACCGCCGTACGGCAGATGTCCTCGTCGGAATCGCGGAAGCACGGCTCGTCGAACCCGAGACGCGCGGCGAGGCGACGGAAGATCTCGGAGTTCGGCAGCGACTCGCCTACCGGGGCGATCGCGGGATTGTTCGCGAGCACGTAAAGGTGCCCGTACGACTTGTGCACGTCGAGGTGCTCGAGCTGCGTCGTCGCCGGCAGCACGATGTCCGCGTAATCGGCGGTATCGGTCTGGAAATGATCGATGACGACCGTGAATAGATCCTCGCGCGAAAAGCCGGCGATCACTTTGTCGGACTCCGGGCACACCGCCACCGGATTATTGTTGTAGACGATCGTGACCTTCACCGGCGGATTGGCGGAAGTCAGCGCGTCGCCGATCTGCGAATGGTTGATGACGCGCGGACGGCGTCCCGCCAGGAGATCGGGCCGCTCGAGCGCCGCGTGGTCGAAGCCATAGAAGTCGGATGTCGAAAGCACGATGCCGCCCGCAGGATCGCGCCACGCCCCGGTGAGCGCCGGCAGGCAAGCGATCGTGCGCGCGGCAATCCCGCCGCCCGCATGGCGCTGCATGCCGTAGTTGAGCCGGATCGCCGCGGGCTTGATCGTGGCGTAGTCGCGCGCGAGCTGCTCGATCGCCGCCGCGTCGACACCGCAAAGCTTGGCGACACGCTCCGGCGAATATTCAGCGAGCACGCGCTTCGCGAGCGCGTCATAGCCCAGCGTGTACTTCTCGATGTAATCGCGGTCGACGAGCTTGTCGCGCACCAGCACATGCATCATGCCGAGCGCGAGCGCGCCGTCGGTTCCCGGCAGAAGCGCGACGTGCTGCGTGCACTTCTCCGCCGAGAGGCTCTTGTAGGGGTCGATCGCGATGATCTTGGCGCCTTTGCGCTTCGCGTCCTGCACGCGGCCCCAGAGGTGCAGGTTCGAGACGACCGGGTTCGCGCCCCACAGGATGATGAGCTTCGCTTCGTCGAAGCGCTCGGGGTCCATGCCCACCGAGGCGCCGAGAGTTGCCTTCAATCCATATTTGCCCGCCGTCGAGCACAGCGTGCGGTCGAGCTGCGTAGCACCGAGCTTGTGGAAGAAGCGGCGGTCCATCGAGCTGTACTGCACCATGCCCATCGTGCCGGCATAGCTCGAAGGCAGGATGGTCTCGGGATTCTCGGCTGCCGCCGCCTTCAGCTTGGCAGCGATCTCGTCGAGCGCCTCGTCCCAGGTGATGCGCTTGAACTTGCCTTCACCTTTCCTGCCGACGCGCTTCATCGGGTATTGCAGGCGATCGGGCGAATAGGTGCGCTCGAGATAGTGCGAAACCTTCGTGCAGATCGTGCCTTCGGTGAACGGCGCCTTCGGGTCGCCCTGGATCTTGGTGGCCTTGCCCTCTTCCACCGTCACCAGCATCGCGCAGGTGTCGGGACAGTCGTGCGGGCAGGCAACTCGGACAACTTCGCTGACGGATTCGCTCATGGCGTCATTCTACGTCCAAGCAACTCGATCCAATGCCGCACCGGCCGCTCCGTTCCGCCCTGCAGATGCGCGAGGCAACCGATGTTCGCGGTGGCGATGACATCCGGCTTGCCCAGCGAGGCGAGCTTTCGGCTGCGAAGTTCTTTCGAAATGGCCGGATGCAGAAGCGAGTACGTGCCCGCGGAGCCGCAGCAGAGATGCGCGTCCTCGACCGGCACCAGCGAGTAACCCGCCTTCGTCAGCAGCGCCTCCACCTTCCCGCGCAGCTGCTGGCCATGCTGCAGCGTGCAGGGCGACTGGAACGCGACCGATCCACGGTCGCCACCATCCGCGATCATTTCCGGAGTCAGCACTTCGCAAAGGTCGCGCGTCAACGAGGAGATCCGCTTGGCCTTCTCCGCGTATTGCGGATCGTGCGCGAGCAGATGCTCATAGTCCTTCACCGTCACGCCGCAACCGCTCGCCGTCATGATGATGGCTTCCACTTCTCCGCTTTCGATCGCCGGCCACCAGGCGTCGATCAGGGCGCGCATGTCGTCCCGGCCTTCTTCCTGATAGTTGAGGTGGAAGCGGATGCCGCCGCAGCAACCGGCGCCTTCAGCTTCGATGAGCGAGATCCCGGCTTGGTCGAGGATGCGGGCCGCGGCCGCATTGATCGACGGTGCAATCGCGGGCTGCACGCAACCGGCCAGCACCAGCATCTTGCGACGATGGCGCGGGGCTGGCCAAGCACCCGCTGGACGAGCTGCTGGCACCTTGACGAACGGAACGAGGCGGCCCAAGCCCAGCGCGAGACCGAAAAGCCGCGTCTTCCGTAATCCCCAGGCGAGGACGGCACGCTGCCAGCGTTCAAACAAGCCGCGGCGTGTCTTCGATTCCACGACGCCGCGGCCGATGTCGACGAGCCGGCCGTAGCGCACGCCGGATGGACAGGTCGTCTCGCACGCACGGCAGGTAAGGCAGCGATCGAGGTGCAGGCGCGTCTTGTCGGTCACCGGCGCGCCTTCGAGCGCGCGCTTCATTAAGTAGATGCGGCCGCGCGGGCTGTCGAGGTCGTCGCCGAGCACCTGGTAGGTCGGACAGGTCGCGGTGCAGAAGCCGCAGTGCACGCACTTGCGCAGGATCGCCTCGGCCTCGCGGCCCTCGGGCGTTTCGCGGATGAAGTCAGCGAGCTCAGTCTGCATCGTCGCTATACTTTTCGCATGCGCGGGCTTTTCCTCTTCGTGGCGATCGGCGCGATCGCCGTCATCGTCTGGTACCTCGTGCGGCTGCGGCGGCAATTTACCGAGCGGCAGGAAGCGGCCGAGGCACGCATGATGACGTTGGTGGCCCAGGCGCGGCCCGCGACTGCGGCGGCGCCCCTGCTCGTGCCAGCGCAGACCACCGAAACCGCGCCGCCTGCGGTGGAGGCGCCGCAGGAACGGCTGCTCTTCGACGCCGCGCAGAAGGCCGGCGAAGCCGGCGAGCCGGCATTGGCCATCCAGCTGTACGCCAAGCTCCTTTCGCGCTTCCCGAAGACGATCTTCACGGCACGGGCGCGCACCGCGGTCGAGGATCTGAAGAAGAAGCTCGCCAAGCCCTAGAACTCCGGGTAAAGCCGTCCGGGATTGAGAATCCCCGCCGGGTCGAACGCACTCTTCAACTGGCGGTGCAGGCGCATTAGCACCGGATCGAGCGGCGCGAAGGCGCCCGCCGATTTGTCGGCGCCGCGAAAGAGCGTCGCGTGTCCTCCCGCTCGCCTTGCGATCTCGCGCAATCGTTCGACGCCGCGCATCCAGCGCAGCGCACCGCCCCATTCGATGAGCTGTGGAAAGCCGAGCGGCGGCGTGGTCGAAGGAACGGAGAGCCGCCAAAGCGGCGCATCGCCTGCGAAGAAAGGATGCGTGTGCTCGCGGACGACTTCCCAGTCTCCCTTCACTTCCGC
>JAFARH010000067.1 GCA_019245555.1 Betaproteobacteria bacterium | reverse complement strand
ATCACGCTCGCCGCAAGAAAAGCAGCGCCCATCCATAGCCAGCGCGCGCGGCGCGAGGCCGGATCGTCGGCGAGAAAGTCAGGAAGCGGTGCATTCGGGTCTGCAACCGCCTCGGGTTGCCGCCGGCCCGGATCGAAAAGGCCGAGTTGCGGAGAAGGTTCAAGCGCTAGGCGCTCTTCGCCCTCCTCCACGAGCGCAGCGACGCCGTTGAATACGCCGCCGCACTTGCCGCAGCGCACGGTGCCGGAATGCGCAGCGAGCTGCGTTGAGTGGACGCGAAAGGTTGTGCCGCAAACGGGACAGCGGGTAGTGAGGCTCAACGCCCTACTCCGGTGAGCAATGCCCAGCCTTCGTCGCGCTCGGACACGCTGATCTCGAAACGCGCGGCGTAGGCCTTCGCCACATCTGCGGCTTGCGACTCCAGGATTCCGGCGAGCGCGAGGCGTGTGCCCTGCTCCGCTTGCGCACTGAGCATCGGTGCGAGGTCGATCAGCGGTTGCGCGAGGATGTTGGCCACGATCACATCATAGCGGTCCGCAGGCAGTGCCTCCGGCAGGTAGGCGCTGACGTTTGCACCGTTGGCGCGTGAATTTTCGTCCGTGACACTCACAGCCTGCGGATCGATGTCGACCGCCGCAACGTGCGAAGCCCCGAGCTTGGCCGCGGCGATGGCGAGGACGCCGGAACCACAGCCGTAATCGAGGACGCGATCGCCGCCGCGCACGGTGCGCTCGAGGAAGCGCAGCATGAGCTTCGTCGTCGGATGACTGCCGGTACCGAACGCGAGGCCTGGATCGATGCGTACGACGAGCTGCGCGTCGGCCGGCGCCTCGTGCCAGCTCGCCCCGATCCATAGGCGCTCGAGTGCGATCGGCGTGAATTGCGACTGGCTGCGACGCACCCAATCGTCGTCGGGCACCGTCTCCACCGTATAGCGGACGTCTGGCGACTGGCCGCAGACTTCGAGCACGCTGCGTAACGTGACAGCCGGATTGCTGCTCTGCGCGAAAAGCGCGCTCAAGACACTGCGCGGCGCGTCGGGCGATTCGATGCTCACCGATTGGGCGCCCGCCTCGAGCAGCGCATCGCTCAGCGCTTCGGCTGCCGCGGCCTCGACCTCCAGGCGAAGCGCGAGCGAAGGCATCACTTCTTCTTCGCTTGCTCCTGTGCGAGCTTCTGCTCGAGATAGTGGATCGAGACTCCGCCCCGCACAAAACGCGTGTCGTTGAGGAGCTCGCGATGCAGCGGGATGTTGGTGAGGATCCCCTCCACCACCATTTCGGAGAGCGCGATGCGCATGCGCCCAATCGCCTGCTCGCGCGTCGCGCCGTAGGCGATGACCTTTCCCACCATCGAGTCGTAATAGGGCGGCACGCTGTAACCCTGGTAGACATGTGAATCGACTCGAATGCCGGGCCCGCCGGGCGGATGGTACGAAGTGATCTTTCCGGGCGACGGCGTGAAGCGGTAAGGGTCTTCGGCGTTAATGCGGCACTCGAGCGCGTGACCGCGGAGCACGATGTCCTTCTGGCGGAAGCGCAGCTTCTCCCCTGCCGCCACGCGAATCTGCTCCTGCACGAGATCGACGCCGGTGATCATTTCGGTCACCGGGTGCTCGACCTGGATGCGCGTATTCATCTCGATGAAGTAGAACTCGTCCTCCTCGAAAAGGAATTCGAAAGTGCCGGCGCCGCGGTAGCCGATCTTGCGGCAGGCTTCCACGCAACGCTCGCCGATTTTTTCCCTCAGCTTCTGTGGCAGCTCGGGGGCGGGCGCTTCCTCCATGACCTTCTGGTGCCTGCGCTGCAGCGAACAATCGCGTTCGCCGAGATGAATCGCATTCTTCTGGCCGTCAGCCAGGATCTGGATCTCGATATGGCGCGGATGCTCGAGGTATTTCTCGAGGTAGACCACCGGATTGGCGAACGCCGCCTGCGCCTCGCTACGCGTCATGTTGACCGCGTTGAGGAGCGCCGCTTCGGTATGCACTACGCGCATGCCACGCCCGCCGCCGCCGCCCGATGCCTTGATGATCACCGGATATCCGATCTTCCGGGCGATGCGAACGATCTCTTTGCCGTCCTCCGGCAGAGCGCCGTCGGAGCCCGGCACCGTCGGCACGCCCGCCTTGATCATCGCCGCCTTGGCGCTCACCTTGTCGCCCATCAGGCGGATGTTCTCGGGCCGTGGGCCTACGAAGACGAAGCCCGAGCGCTCGACCTTCTCGGCAAAGTCGGCGTTCTCGGCGAGAAAGCCATATCCCGGATGGATCGCTTCGGCGTCCGTCACTTCCGCCGCGCTGATGATCGCGGGAATGTTGAGATAGCTCGACGCCGCGGGCGGCGGGCCGATGCACACCGATTCATCGGCGAGCTTTACGTACTTCGCCTCCGTATCGGCTTCGGAGTGGACCACTACCGTGCGGATGCCCATCTCGCGGCAGGCGCGCTGGATGCGCAGCGCGATCTCGCCGCGGTTGGCGATCAGGATCTTCTCGAACATCTAGGCGAGGATGAAAAGCGGTTGCCCGTATTCCACCGGCTGGCCGTTCTCGACCAGGATCGCCTTGACTGTGCCGGAGGCGTCCGCTTCGATCTCATTCATCAGCTTCATTGCCTCGATGATGCAGATCGTGTCGCCCTCCTTCACCGCTTGGCCGACCTCGACGAACACCTTAGCGTCGGGCGACGGGGAACGATAAAAGGTGCCCACCATCGGCGCCTTGACCACGTGACCTTCTTGCGCGGCGGCTGGCTCGACTGCCGGGGCAGCCGCGGGGTGGGCTGCGGGCGCAGAACGGGGGGCTACGCCGGCGGCTGCCACTGCGGGAGCCATGGTCGGTGCAGCCGCTACCATGGCGGCCGTCCCGCCCTTCACGATCTTGACCTTCTCCTCGCCCTCAGTGATCTCCAACTCGGCGATCCCGGACTCTTGGACGAGGTCGATCAGCTTCTTGAGCTTTCGAAGGTCCATTTAAGACTGCACCTTCCGGCCAGTTCGATGCATTTTCGGTATGGATAGCTGCAGAAGGCCGCAATTCTAGCCCGGGGTGCACAGCCCCGTCTTCCGCGCCGACTAGACCGATTTTCGGCCCTCGAAGACGATGGGACTCAAGAAGACAAGATCGACGACATTCGGCGATCTTTGTGTGAAATTATCCACCTTTGCCATCATTTTCGCGCGATAAGATAGCACCCACTTCGGCTATGCCGGCCCGTTCGATTGCCCGTCCGGGTTGGGAAGTTTTTAAGGCCAGCCGCTCGTCCCTTGGATCGAGGACGGCTAGGCGTACTGGGACGCCCTGCCACTGCAGGGAAATGAAGCTGGCCGCCCGGGTCTGGTCGCCCGAAAAACGGCGGCCTTCGTGGGTTGTGAAGGCGATGTTTCGATCAAGCAGGAAGATCTCGACGTCCTTGGCGCTATCGGGAAAGAGCTGCAGTTCGATCTCGGCATAGGGCCCAGCGGTTCCCTTCAGGACCGGCCCCGTTAGATAGGGGCTGAAATGCTCGAGCGTCTGCATGACACCGAGCGCGATGCGGCGAAGCTCGGCGATAACCTGCGGATGCTCGTCGGCTTGGTATAGGTCGCGGTAGGCACGCAGCTCGGCCTCGATCTCGTCGTTGCGCGGGAGGGACTCTGTTTCGGGGGCGCCGAGCTGGCGCGCGGCCTTGCGTTTCGCCAACGCGAAGTCGTCGATGCCGTCCTCTGCCATGAGGCGAGCGGCGGCGGCTGCGATGCGTGCGCGCATGTCCGTGCGGCGATTGCTATGGCGGGGCATGGGCGGATCAATCATAGGTCATCCTCTAGAATCGGCGCTCCCTCCGGCGTCTGTCTCGTGGCCCAACACCTCCACATCCTCGGCATCTGCGGCACTTTCATGGGTGGAATCGCGGCCATTGCGAGCGCCGCGGGTTACCGCGTGACGGGATGTGACGCGAACGTCTATCCACCTATGAGCGACCAGCTCGCGGCGCTCGGCATCAAGCTGATCGAGGGCTTCGGCGAGGATCAGTTAAAGCTAAAGCCCGACCTCTGGGTCGTCGGCAACGTCGTGACCCGGGGCAACCCGCTAATGGAGGCGATCCTCGACCGGGGCGAGCGTTACGTCTCAGGCCCTCAATGGCTCGCCGACCACGTTCTCACCGGGCGCCACGTTTTGGCCGTGGCAGGCACGCATGGCAAGACCACCGTCTCGGCGATGCTGGCTTGGATCCTGGAGAGCGCCGGCAAGTCGCCCAGCTTCCTGATCGGGGGCGTTCCAGTCGACTTTCCGGTGTCAGCGCGCCACACCGGCGGCGACCTTTTCGTCATAGAGGCGGATGAGTACGACACCGCGTTCTTCGACAAGCGCTCCAAATTCGTCCACTACCGTCCAAAGACGGCCATTCTGAACAATTTAGAGTTCGATCATGCAGACATATTCGACGATCTTGCAGCGATTGAACGACAATTTAACCACTTCGTGCGGATAGTACCCAGAAGCGGTCTTTTAGTTGTAAACGGACAGGATGTAGCTTTAGAGCGAGTACTTACAAAGGGGGCCTGGAGCCCTATTGAGCGCTTCGGAATCGCGGGCGAATGGAGCGCGGCTGCAGCCGACAAAGACGGCAGCTTCGAAATCGCCTGGCAAGGCAAATCACATGGGCGTCTGCAGTGGCAATTACTCGGCGAACACAACCGCATGAACGCGCTGGCCGCCCTCGCGGCTGCAAGGCACGTCGGGGTATCGGCGGAGCAGGGGATTCAGGCCCTGTCGAGCTTCTCGGGTGTGCGTCGGCGAATGCAGGTGCGCGGCCACGCCGCGGGCATCACGGTCTACGACGACTTCGCACACCATCCGACGGCTATTCGCACCACGCTGGACGGTCTGCGGCAGCGAGTCGGGCAGGCGCGCATCCTGGCGGTGCTGGAGCCCCGCTCCAATACCATGAAGCGCGGCGTCATGAAGAATGCATTGCCGGCGAGCCTCGCGCAGGCGGATCGCGTCTACGTTTTCAGCTCGAACCTCGGATGGGATGCCAGCGCCGTCTTCGCGCCGCTCGGTGCACGGGTGCGCGCTATCGACGATCTCGACTCGCTGGTCTCTGCCATTGCGGCGGACGCGCGCTCCGGCGATCACATCCTGGTCATGTCGAATGGCGGTTTCGGCGGCATCCACGCCAAGCTGCTTGGCCGCCTGCAAAGCGCGGCGGCGGCGTGATCGTCTATCTTCACGGCTTCAACTCCTCCCCCCAGTCGCACAAGGCCCAGTTCCTGAAGCGCTACATGGAGGAGCGCGGCCTCGGGCGCGACTACTCTTGCCCGGCGCTTCCGGTGTCGGCGCACGCGGCGTTGGCGCTCATCGAAGCCACCGTGGAGGGCAGGGGACCGGTCTGCTATCTCGGTTCCTCGCTCGGCGGCTTCTATGCCACGTACATGGTCGAGAAGCGTGGCGGCAAGGCGGTGCTCATCAATCCAGCCATCGACCCGCACGTCGGCCTACGTGCCTACCTCGGGCCCCAAAAGAACCTCTACACCGGCGAGCCTTATAAGCTCACCGAAGAACATCTGGAGGAGTGGCGGGCCGCCTATGTGCCGAAGCTAACCCCGTCGCGCTATCTCCTTTTGGTGGAAACCGGCGACGAGGTACTGGATTACCGACGTGCAGTTGAGCGCTATGCCGGCGCGGAGCAGGTCGTGGTGCAGGGTGGTGACCACAGCCTGCAGAGCTTCCCTCAGCAGCTCTCGCGCATCTTCGCGTTCGCGGGGTACTGAGTGCACGTGCTCTACGAGGAGGAGGGCGATCTAAAGGCGGGAACAGTTCTCGCCCAGGCGCCGGCGTCCTTTCAAGTAGAGAGCCCACACGGCCGCCGCAGCAAGGTGCGCGCGGGCAACGTACTGCTGTCGTTCGAACAGCC
>JAFARH010000049.1 GCA_019245555.1 Betaproteobacteria bacterium | reverse complement strand
ACGTTCGCGTCGTTGTTCGCGTTCATCGCGCCGAGCACGCGATCGCCGACCTTCGGCTTCTCGACCTTGCACGCCGCCCAGAAATTGGATGGAACCTCGAGCGTCACGGTCTCGACGCGATCAGGCCCCTTGAAGGCCTCGACGACGCGCAGCGCGATGACGTCGTGCCGCCCTCGCTGCGAGACGTCCGTCACATCGGCGGCGACGAGCGCCTGCGACCAGTCGTACCAGTCCTTCGGCTTCGACTCGCGAGCCGAGAGGCAAGCGGCTTGGGCTGCGCAGCAGGCGAGGAGGGCAAAGAGGGTGCAAAAAGCGCGAATCATGCGAAAGCATAGAATGCGCGCTAGCGACAAGAAAGCAAAGGAGCGATCAATGGTGTACCGCTGTGCAGTTCTCCTGGTGCTCGCGATGGCGCTCGCCAGCTGCTCGCCAGGTCGGCGCGCGAACGCGACGACCACCCAATCCGATGCCGAAACGGCCAATCGTCCGGCGCTGACGCAACCGGCCCAGCCGATGGATGCTGCGGGCAGAAGCTACATGCTCACGCCAGGGGCAGGCGTAGGGCGCGCCGTTCCGGAGATGGAGCCCGGCCGCCAGATCAACACGCAGGACTGCACCAAGGAAGTCGCAATGACCGGCAACCTGAAGTGCCAGTGAGAACCTAGGTAGGTTTCTTAAGCTTCGACAAGTCCGGCATGAGGATCGGCCGCGCCGTCTCGAAGGCGCGCGCCGCGCGCAGCACCAGATCATCCGCATAGCGCGGGCCGACGAGGTGCAGGCCCACCGGTAATCCCGCTTTCGTCACGCCGCAGGGAATCGATGCCGCCGGCTGCTGCGTCAGATTGAACGGGAAGCTGAATGGCGTCCAATCGATCCAGCGCTTCTTGCCCGGCGGAAATTCCTGTCCTACATCGAACGCTGCTACCGCGAGCGTCGGCGTCACCAACAAGTCGTAATCGCGATGGAAGAGATTCATGTGCGTGCCGAGCGCGCCGCGCTTCATATGCGCGTCCATCAGCTCGGCTGAACTGATCCTCGCGCCTTCTTCGGCGACTTCCAGCAAGCCGGGATCGATGAGCTTCCGCTTCTCGGCCGGGATGGTCTTCACGAGCGCCGTCGCACCGGTGAACCAGTGCACGCGGAAGATGGCATCCGGGTTCTCGAACCCCGGATGCTTCTCCTCCACCTTTGCGCCGAGGTCGCGGAATACATCCACCGCCTTGCGCACGAGTGCCGCGACTTCGGCGTCGACGCTCGCATAGCCGAGATCCGGTGAGTAGGCGATGCGCAGGCCGCTCACGCCTTGGTCGAGTCCCGTGCGCCAGTCGCGCGCATCGTAGGGCAACGCGTGCCAGTCGCGTGCGTCAGGTTGCGCGAGGACATTGAGCATCAGCGCCGCGTCGGCGACGCTGCGTGTCATCGGACCGACATGCGCGACGGTGCCGAACGGCGAGAGCGGCCACGCCGGCACGCGACCGAACGAAGCCTTTAGGCCGAAGAGGCCGGTGAAGCTGCACGGAATGCGGATCGAGCCGCCGCCGTCGGTGCCGACCGCGAGCGCGCCCATGCCTGACGCGAGCGCCGCGGCCGCGCCGCCCGACGAGCCGCCCGGCGTCTTCGCCGGATTCCAGGGATTGCGCGTGATGCCCGTGAGCGCGCTGTCGGTGACGCCCTTCCAGCCGAATTCCGGCGTGGTGGTCTTTCCTACGATCACCGCACCGTGCTCCTTCAGCCTTGCAGTCGCGGGCGCGTCGTCGTTCCACGGCCCCTTCGGATCGATCGTCTTCGAGCCGCGCAGCGTCGGCCAGCCCTTGGTGAGGATGATGTCCTTGATCGACACCGGCACGCCGTCGAGCAGGCCTTTGGTCTGCCCCGACTTCCAGCGTGCTTCGGAGGCCTTCGCCTCTTCGAGCGCGCGATCGGATACGAGGTTGAACGCATTCAGCACCGGATTCAGGCGCTCGATGCACTCGAGCACCGCGCGCGTCACTTCGACTGGCGAGATCTCATGTTTTCGATAGCCGTCGAGTAGGTCCGTAGCGGTGAGCGCACAAAGATCCATGGATGACCTCAGATCACGTGGCAGCAGCGGCGGCCAACCATCCAATCAGCGCACCACCGACCGTCCCAATGCCAAGTATCGGAGCGTAAGCCTTGGTGACGATCGCGTCCGAGAGGCTGACGAAAAGCCCGACGATGGCACCGATTACTGCGCCATGCAGCGGCAGTGCAACTAACGGGGCGAGGAATCCGATCGCAAAACGATTGCTGAACGCGGCGAGTAAAGCGCGCCTCTTGTCCGGGAAGGACATTGGAAGCATCAGCACGACCGCCAGGACTCCAAAACCTAAGCCACAAAGCGTGGCAAGAATAACCGGATGCATCGCAGCCCCCTTCAGCTCATCTATCTTCTGTCCGCCTTTGCTTTGGCCAATGCTTTCTCACGCCACATCGGCCAGGCGCGCTTGTAGTCCTGCACGGGCGCGGAGGCCTTTACTTCGCCGGCGTCGAGATAGGTGACCTTCTTCGAGAGCGTCATCGCCTGCATCTGGAGACGAGCGCTCTGCTCGAGATAGATGCTGCGGCCGACGGCGCGGGCGATGTTCTCGCCGACGGTGACGGAGCCGTGCCCACGCATGAGCGCCGCCGAGCTTTTGCCGAGCGTCTTTGCCAGGGCCGCTCCCAGTTTCGGAGTCTTGACCAGCAGATCGGTGCCTTTCGCGACCTTGCGGATCTCGAAGTTCGGCACGCCGTCGCCGATGAAGGAAGCCATGTGGTAGATGGGCTTCATCGGAACGCCGGTCACGCTGAACGGGATCACCGACGGCGAATGGTTGTGCACGACCGCCACTACTTCAGCGCGCGCCTTGTAGATCTCGCCGTGGATGAAGCGCTCGCGTACCGACTCACGTCCGCGTTCATCCTGTGGATTGCTATCGAGGTCGTATTCCATGATGTCCTCGACCTGCACGATCTCCGGCGCAATCGATCGAGCGATGAAGTAGCGCTTCGGATTGTCGGCCGAGCGCATGCTGACGTGCCCATAGGCGTCGATTACGCCGTGCTCGGCAAGGATGCGATACGCCGCGACCAGGTCTTCGAGTGGGTTCATATCAGTCCGCCTCAATTTTTGCTGCCTTGACCACGCGCGTCCACGCCGCGAGCTCGCGCTTGACTCGTGCGCCGAGCGATTCTGGCGTGCCGCCTTCGGGCACGAGGCCTTGCTTTGCAATCACGTCTTTCACGTCGGCCTCCTTGACCAGTTCATTTATTTCGCGGTTCCACTTGGCGACGATGGCGGCCGGCGTCCCAGCCGGCGCGAACATCGCGTACCAGGTCTCGACCTCGAGGTCCGGCATGCCCGCTTGCTTGAGCGTCGGCACATCGGGGAAAGCATCCGAGCGCTTCGAGCTCATCACCGCGAGGAAACGCAGCCGGCCCGAATGCACATGCGGCGCCACCGTCTGCAGCGCCGAAATCATCGCCTGCACGTGTCCGCCCACGAGGTCCGAGATCGCACCCGCCGCACCCTTGTATGGGACGTGGACGATGTCCATCTCAGTTTCAAGCTTGAGGAGCTCCATTGCGAGGTGCTGGGGTCCGCCGTTGCCCGGTGACGAGTAATAAAGCTTGCCCGGCTGCGATTTCACCAGCGCGACGAATTGCTTCATGTTCTGCGCCGGCACCTGGGGATTGATGTAGACGCCAAGCGCACCGGTCGCGATCAGCGCCACCGGCTCGAAATCTTTCACCGGATCGAAGGGCGCAGGCTTGAGCGCGGGGTTCGTGGTGAATGACGTCGCCGTCAGGAGCAGCGTGTAGCCATCCGGCGCCGCG
>JAFARH010000338.1 GCA_019245555.1 Betaproteobacteria bacterium | reverse complement strand
GTCGCGGAACATGGCGTCCTCGAGGTCGGCGTGGTTGATATTCACGCCGCGGACCTTGAAGAAGCCGACGGTGCGCCGCGCATGGTGCATCACCGGGAATACCGACCATGGATGCTTTCCACCGCACGAAGGAGTGAGCGTGACCAGGTCGCCTGAGCTCCAGCGGAGGAAAGGCGTCATCGTGTTCGACCAGAGCGCCGTGACCACCAATGAGCCGACTTCGCCTTCCTTCACGGGCTCGCCGCGCTCATCCAGCACCTCGAGGTGCCAGAGATCGGTGAACGCGTGCATCCCCTGATGGCCCAATCCTTCGCCCGAGACGATCGCGGCCTCAGTCATTCCGAAGTGATCGAAGACCTGCGCACCCCAGGCGCGCTCGAGCTTCTCGCGCTTCACAGGCGAAAGCGGCTCTGCCGCCACCAATAGCTTCTTCACGGTGGACTTGGAGAGGTCGATGCCTTTCACCTCGGCGAGGTTCGCGAGATGCAGGCCGTAGCTCGCCATGCCGAGCCATACCGTGGGTTTCAGTTGCTGAATCAGCTCGAGCTGTACGTCGGACGGCGTGTTCGTCCCGGCCCCGGCCCAGACGGTGCCGATGCCGAGGTTGATTGCCGCGCGTGCATAGAGATGCGCCACAGGGTGCACACCGAGCGGAAACGAGATGTGCGCGCAATCCTTGGCGGTCGCACCGATCAGCGCCCACGCGCGCTCGAAGGCCATGATGTTCGTCGCCATGTCCTCTGCCGAGCGGGGGTAGAAGAGCGGCCGGCCGGTCGCGCCACCCGAGCGCCAGTACTCGACCACCTCGTAGCGCGGGGCAATGCAGAACTCTTCGTGGAAGCGATCCGGCGGTATTTGCCTCAGGTCTTCCTTCGTGAGCACGGGGATCCGGCGCCAGACGTCAGGATCATCCAGGCGCTTGAGGTCGAGCTTCGGCATGCGCCGCTTCCAGAAGCGGGACCGCAGCGCACGCTCGACGGCGATGCGCTTCTGCTTGCTCTGGATGCGCGCGATCGCCGCGCCTGACTTCGGCCACTTCATCGGACGTTCTCGAGCAGGAGAAGCAGGCCGCCGACGATCGCGGCATTGCCAAGGAGCGTGATGCGCGAGATGTTCCGCTGCATCGGGTCGCTCTTCTGCCAGAAGCGATGGAAGATCGCCGTCGCCGTGATGGTGAAGACGATGAGGCAGAGGGTGCCGATCGCCGGATGCCAATCGAAGAGCACCATCGCGCTGCCGGCGAACTGCAGCACGATCCCGATCCAGAACGTCGGGACCGGGAAGGGCACGCCGAAGCCGGCCATGCGGTCGATGTGATCGGCGATGCGCGCCTTGGTGAGGTTGGCGATTCCCGTGGCGACGAAGAAGAGGACGATTAATCCACGGCCGGTGAAGTCGAGCCAGCTGACGGGTTCGATGTGCATCAGACGCCCAGGTAGCGATGCCAGAGGTTGCGATCGGCGTCGAGCTCGGCCGAGGTGCCCTGCCAGGCGACGCGGCCGCGCTCGATGATCGTATGCCGGTCGGCAAGGCGCACGAGCCGCTCGATGTATTTGTCGATGACGAGGATCGTCTGGCCTGCTTCGCGCAAGCGGCCCAGGCACTTCCAGATCTCCTCGCGCACCAGCGGCGCCAGGCCTTCAGTCGCCTCGTCGAGGATCAGCAAATGCGGGTTGGTCACCAGCGCGCGGCCGATGGCCAGCATCTGCTGCTCGCCGCCGGAGAGCTGGTTACCCATGTTGTCGGCTCGTTCCTTTAGCTGAGGGAAGAAATCCAGGACGCTGGCGAGCGTCCATGGCTCGGCGCGGCGCGAACGATTGTCGGCGAATGCAGCGATGTTCTCGCGCACGGTGAGGTTCGGAAAGATCTGCCGGCCTTCGGGCACGAGCGCGATGCCCATGCGCGCAATGCGATCGGGCGCCTCGCGATCGATCCGCTGGCCGCGGAAGCTGATGCTGCCGTTCTGCGCGCGCGTCAAGCCCATGATCGAGCGCACGGTGGTGGTCTTGCCCATGCCGTTGCGGCCGAGGAGGGTCACGACCTCGCCGGGCTGGATGCCGAGGTCGATGCCAAAGAGCACCTGGCTCGCGCCGTAGGCGGTCTCGAGCTTTTGCACCTCAAGCAGCAAGCTCTTCTCCCAGGTAGGCCTTGCGCACCGCCGGATCGGCGCGAATCGCCTGCGGCGCACCGGTGGCGATGAGCCGTCCGTTCACCAGCACCGAGATGCGGTTCGCGAGGCGGAATACCGCGTCCATGTCGTGCTCGACGAGGAGCACCGTGACCAGCGCGCGCACTTTCTCGATGAGAGCGATCATCCTCGCCGATTCCTGCGGTCCCATGCCGGCCATTGGCTCGTCCAACAGCACGAGTTGCGGCCGCGTGGCGAGCGCTAGCCCGACCTCCAGTGCGCGCTGCTCGCCATGGGCCAGGGTCGCGGCGGCATGGTTCAGCTTGTCCATCAGGCCTATCTCGCCGGCGATCGCGGGGGCCTCATGGAAGATGGCGTGCTCGGCGCGCAGCGGACGCCAAAGCGAGAAACTGAATCCACTGCGGGCCTGTACGGCCAGCGCGAGGTTATCGAGCACGCTGAAGCGCCGGAAAATGCTCGTGATCTGGTAGCTCCGCGCGAGGCCGGACCGCACACGGGCGTGCGTTGTGAGTCGCGTGACATCTTGACCGTTGAACACGATGCGACCCATGTCGGTCGGCAGCACACCGGAAATCTGCGCAATGAGCGTCGTCTTGCCGGCGCCGTTAGGGCCGATGAGTGCGTGCACTTCGCCCTTTACGACGTCGAGCGTCACGTCATCG
>JAFARH010000006.1 GCA_019245555.1 Betaproteobacteria bacterium | reverse complement strand
ATCCAGGAAGTGACGCGCGACCTCGCCACCTCGTTCGGCCTGGACAAGCCGCGTGGCGCGCTCGTCACCACGGTTGAGAAGGACAGCCCCGCGCAAAAGGCCGGCATCGAGCCAAGCGACATCATCGTGAGCTTCGACAGCAAGGCGGTCGACGCCCAGGGCGACCTGCCGCGCATCGTCGGCTCGACGCGCCCGGGCGCCAGCGTGCCGGTGGAAGTGATCCGCAAGGGCCAGCCGAAGAAGATGCAAATCACGGTCGGCGAGCTGCCCGAGGAGCGCGTAGCCTCGGCGGACGTCAAGCCGCGCGCGGCGAAGCCCGAGCCCGCCCAGGCGAATCGCCTCGGCATCGTGGTGGCCGAGTTGTCGGCGGACCAGAAAAAGGACCTGAAGATCCAGAGCGGTCTCATGGTCACCGAGGTGAAGCCTGATGCGCGCGCTTCCGACGTGCGCAAGGGCGACGTGCTGCTGATGCTCGTCCACAAGGGCCAGTACACCGAGCTGAAATCGGTCGATCAGTTCAACAAGCTCCTCGCCAGCCTCGACAAGAACGCGGTCATTACGCTGCAGGTGAAGCGCGGCGAGCAGATGGCCTTCGTCACGATCTCCGGCCTCACTGATAAAGGCTAGGCTCTACGGGCGAACCGGTTGCCATCTGTGCGAGCAGATGGCACGCCTGTTGCGCGCGTTCGGCGTTTCCTTCGAAGAGGTAGACGTCGATAGCGACGAATCGCTACGCCAGCGCTACGGCGATCGCGTTCCCGTCCTGACCGATGCCGCCGGCAAGGAACTCTGCTACGGGCGCCTTGATCCGGCGGTGCTCGACCAAATCCAATAAAATAGCGCCCTGACGAGGGTGCCGCAGGAAAGCGGGCACCCTCTTTCTTTTATGGCCCAGAGTCACATCCGCAACTTCTCGATCATTGCCCACATCGACCACGGCAAGTCGACGCTCGCCGACCGCTTCATCCAGATGTGCGGCGGGCTCGCCGAGCGCGAGATGGCCGAGCAGGTGCTCGACTCGATGGACCTCGAGCGCGAGCGCGGCATCACCATCAAGGCGCAGACCGCCGCGCTCGAATACAAGGCGAGGAACGGCGAGCAGTACCTCCTGAATCTCATCGACACGCCGGGCCACGTCGACTTCTCCTACGAGGTCAGCCGCTCGCTCGCCGCATGCGAAGGCGCGGTGCTGGTAGTCGATGCCTCGCAAGGCGTCGAGGCGCAGACAGTCGCGAACTGCTACACCGCGATCGAGCAGGGCGTCGAAGTAATCCCGGTCCTGAACAAGATCGACCTCCCCTCGGCGGATCCCGCCAAGGCGATCCAGGAAATCGAGGACGTGATCGGCATCTCGGCGCAGGATGCGATCCGCGCGAGCGCCAAGACCGGCGAAAACGTCGACTCGATCCTCGAGGCAGTCATCGCCAAGGTACCGCCGCCCGCAGGCAGCGCGGAGGCGCCGCTGCAGGCGCTGATCATCGACTCATGGTTCGACAACTACGTCGGCGTAGTGATGCTGGTCCGTGTCATGCAGGGCACGTTGCGTCCGAAGGACAGGATTCTCCTGATGAGCACCGGTGCCACGCACCTGTGCGAGCAGGTGGGCGTGTTCACGCCGAAGTCGAAGCAGAAAGAATCGCTTTCCGTAGGGGAGGTGGGCTTCGTCACCGCCGGCGTCAAGGGACTGCGCGAAGCGAAGGTGGGCGACACGATCACCCGCGAGAAGAACGGCGCGGCGAAGCCGCTGCCCGGTTTCAAGGAGATCAAGCCGCAGGTGTTTGCCGGCCTCTATCCGGTGGAGGCGAACGAGTACGAAGGCCTGCGCGAGGCACTGGAGAAGCTGCATTTGAACGACGCGTCGTTTCATTACGAGCCCGAGACTTCCCAGGCGCTCGGCTTCGGTTTCCGCTGCGGCTTCCTCGGCCTCTTGCACATGGACATCGTGCAGGAGCGCCTGGAGCGCGAGTACGGCCAGACGCTGATCACCACTGCGCCTTCTGTCGTCTACGAAGTGCAGCTGCGCGACGGCACCGTGCAGCAGATCGACAACCCGTCGAAGCTGCCGTCGCCGGAGACCATCGAGGAATTCCGCGAGCCGATCATGGCCTGCAAGATCTTCGTGCCGCAGGAGTACGTCGGGCCGGTGATCACGCTCTGTACCGAGAAGCGCGGCACACAGACCAACATGCACTACTCGGCGCGCCACGTGGTGATCTCCTACGACCTGCCGCTCAACGAGGTGGTGCTCGATTTCTTCGACAAGTTGAAGTCGGCCACGCGCGGCTATGGCTCTCTCGACTACGAGTTCAAGGAATACCGGGCAGCCGACATGGTGCGGCTCGATATCCTGGTGAACGGCGACAAGGTCGATGCGCTCTCGACCATGGTGCACCGCTCGGCGGCCCAATACCGTGGCCGCGAGCTCGTGACCAAGCTGCGCGGGCTGATCCCGCGGCAGATGTTCGACGTTGCGGTACAAGCGGCCATCGGCGGCCACATCATCGCGCGCGAAAACGTCAAGGCACTGCGCAAGAACGTTCTGGCAAAGTGCTATGGTGGCGATGTCACCCGCAAGCGGAAGCTCCTCGAAAAACAAAAAGAAGGAAAGAAGCGCATGAAGCAGGTCGGTTCGGTCGAAATTCCGCAGGAAGCGTTTCTCGCCGTGCTGCAGCGGGGTGAAGGTTGAACTTCGCGCTGTTCCTCCTGATCTTGCTGATGGTCACCGGCTTCGTCTGGGGCGTCGAGGTCCTCTGGCTGAGGAAACGCCGCGGCGAAGGCGCGAAGCAGCCGTGGTGGGTCGAGTACTCGGTCAGCTTCTTCCCGGTGATCCTGATCGTTTTCCTGCTGCGCTCCTTCCTGGTCGAGCCGTTCAAAATCCCGTCGTCATCGATGGTGCCGACGCTCCTCGTCGGCGATTTCATCCTCGTGAACAAGTTCACCTACGGTATCCGCCTGCCGGTGGCGAACAAGAAGGTGATCCAGCTGAATAATCCGGAGCGTGGCGACGTGATGGTGTGCCGCTACCCCGAAGATCCGTCGCTCGACTACATCAAGCGCGTGGTCGGGCTGCCGGGCGACAAGCTCGAGTACCGCAACAAGCGGCTCACCATCAATGGCCAGCTCGTGCCGACCAAGCAGATCGACGACTACCTGTCGCGCGAGCGCATGCAGTTTTCCCGCCGCTACATCGAGACGCTCGGCAACGCGCAGCATGAAATATTGCTCGAGG
>JAFARH010000323.1 GCA_019245555.1 Betaproteobacteria bacterium | reverse complement strand
ACCTGAGCCGTGAAGTGCTCGGTGAACGGGTGGTAGTAGCCCGCTGCGATCTCCGTGTCGCGAAAATCGAAGCGCTCGGTCTCGCGGACTCCGCCGTAAAGCGTCTGCCGCTTGGCGAAGTCGTGAGCGGCTTCCAGGTAAATGCTTTTCCAGTCTGGCCTATTGTTGGTCAAGCTCTCATGGGTGAAGCCGGCTTCCGCCTCGAGTGCCCAGGCGCGGCTCGTTATCAGAGCGAGAAGCGCGAGTAGGAATCTCATTTCTTGAGCAGGCGTCGGATTCGCGCGCGCAGTTCCTCGGGCTTGAATGGTTTCACCATGTAGTCATTCGCTCCTGCTTCGAGTCCGCGGACGATGTCCTGCTCCTGCGACCGCGCGGTCAGCATGATCACCGGCACGGTTTGCCAACCGGCCGTGGCTCGAACCTGCGCCAGGAGCTCGTAGCCGTCGGCATGCGGCAGCATCACGTCGAGCACTACGATCGCCGGCGGTGGCAGGGTGTTGATCAGTTCCTTGGCAGTGCGCCCATCGGGCGCGGCATGGACCTCGAACCCCTCTCGCTCGAGGATGAAGCGGAGGATGAAGGCGAGCTGTTCGTCGTCTTCCGCTACCAGGGCGGTTCCTTGGACCGGCATCGCGCGGAGTTTACAGCCGATAGAATCCGCAGCCGATGGAGCGCTCCGCGCAGGACGTCGTCGCTATCTATGAGCAGAGCCTGGCCCGGCGCGGGTTCGTATCCGATCCGGCGCAATGGCGCGCGGTCGAGCGCCTGCAGCGCCTCTATGAAGAATGGAGCGCCTACAAGGAGAAGCGCAGCAATGCACTGAAGCGCCTGCTGGTCCATCCGGACCTGCCGAAAGGGGTCTACCTTTGGGGACCGGTCGGCCGTGGCAAGAGCTTCCTGATGGACGCGTTTTTCCTTTGCGTCCCGCTGACAAGAAAGCGGCGTGTCCATTTCCACCATTTCATGCGTGAGATCCATCGCGAGCTCGACGAGCGGCGCGGCACCGAGGATCCGCTGGCCGCGGTAGCGGAGCGGACTGCCGAAAGGTACCGGCTGATCTGCTTCGATGAGTTCCACGTTTCCGACATTGCGGATGCCATGATCCTCGGCCGCTACCTCGAGCAGACGATGGACCGCGGGGTCGAGTTCGTCATGACCTCGAACTATCCGCCCGATGGTCTCTATCCGAACGGCCTGCAGCGCGAGCGCTTCCTGCCGGCGATCGAGTTCATCAAGCAGCGCCTCGATGTCGTCTCGGTCGACAACGGCACGGATTACCGGCGCCTGAAGATGGAACGGATGAAGGTGTACCACGTCGGCTCCGATGCGCCGCTCCTCAAGATCTTCGACGAGCTGCGCGACGTCGAGGAGGAGAAGCAGCCGCTCGACGTCGAGGGTCGGGAGATCCCGTACCGCAAGCGAGCGGGCGGCCTTGTCTGGTTCGATTTCTCGGCACTCTGTGAGGGGCCGCGCTCGTACGCCGATTACGTGGACCTCGCCAAACGCTTCCATACGGTGATGCTCTCCAACATCCCGCGCATGTCGCCGAAGAACTCCGACGCCGCGCGACGCTTCACCTGGCTGGTCGACGTGTTCTACGATGACCGCGTAAATCTGATCATCTCCGCCGCCGCCGAGCCCGAGCAGCTATTCACCGAGGGTGAGCACGCGGCGGAATTTCAGCGCACAGTCAGTCGCCTGCACGAGATGCAGTCGGTCGAGTATTTGCAGACCGAGCGGCGCAAGCAATGAGACTCCTGGCCCTGCTTTTCGTCTGTGCTGCTGCCCATGCCCAGACATACCCAACCAAGCCCGTGCGCATCATCGTTCCGGTCGCGGCCGGGGGTAACCAGGAAATCACGATCCGCGCGCTGGCCGACGAGATGTCGAAGTCCCTTGGCCAGCCGCTCGTCATCGAAGCGCGTCCGAGCGCGAGCGCTCTGGTCGGCACGCAGTTCGTCGCGCGCTCGGCGCCGGACGGGTACACGCTCCTTTCGGTCTCCACCACCTTTTCACGTGCGGCCATCCTGGTAGCGAACGCCGGTTACGACCCAGTGAAGGATTTCGTTGGCGTGACGCTCGTGTCGCGCATCCCGCAGGTGCTCGAGGTGAATCCCGGCGTGCCGGCGCACTCCGTCGCTGAGCTCATCGCGCTCGCGAAGGCGAAACCCGGGGAGCTCTCGTATGCCACCTCCGGCACGGGCTCGACCGGCCACATCGCTGCAGAGCTCTTCATGCGCCAGGCCGGCATCAAGATGCTGCACGTCCCCTACAAAGGCAACGCGCAGTCGCTCACCGACGTGCTCGGCGGCCAGGTGAACCTGATGTTCGACCAGGTGAGCACGTCGCTCGCTCACATTCACGCAGGCAAACTGCGACCGCTCGGCGTCACCAGCCGCGAGCGCTCGCCGTTGCTGCCGGAGGTGCCGACCATCGCGGAGCAGGGCTTGTCCGGATTCGAGGATGTAACCTGGACTGCGCTCATGGCACCGACGGGTACGCCGCCCGATATCGTCGAGCGCGTGCGCGCAGCGGCGGCGAGTGCCGTGGCACAGCCTGAGCTTCGCAAGCGTTTCCTGGATCGCGCGATCGAGCTCCAGGCGAGCGCCTCCTCGCAGGAATTTACCGCCTACGTGAAGAGCGAGGTCGAGAACTTCGCGCGGCTGGCGCGCGAAGCGAATCTAAAGAGCGAGTAGCAGCTCGCTAGCGCATCGGCGTCGGCGACGCGGCGCGGTCGTGCATGTAGTCGTCCTTCGACGTTCCGCCAACCGTCGAGGAGCCGCCGCAGTCACTCGAGGGCAAGCGGCTTCCGGACGAATAGCACTTCTCCTGCGGTTGCGATGATTGCGCTGTGGCGGTGGCCGGCTGCTGGTCTCCCGGAGCCGCGCAACCCACGCCGATGGAACTGATGATGAGGGCTAGAACAAAGCGAGCGTTCATCTGCTGTCTCCCTAAGCGCTATTGCCAATAAGGTGGGTACGGTGAGTTTTTCTGTTCGGCTTCGAGCTGCCTGAGCATCGCTGGCCACTCCAGGATGCCGTAAGGACGACGCGTGCCCGGCTGATAGAGATGGGCCGTTTTCGCCAGCACTTCTCGCGACGGCATGACCATGTCGCTGCGCGCGGCCATCACGTCCACTTGTGTGCGGCACGAGAGCTCGAGCTGGTACATCGTGTTGAACGCTTCCGGGATGCTTGGACCGCAGGTGAGTAGCCCATGAGAGCGCAGGACCATCGCGTTGTGCTTGCCGAGATCCTTTACCAGGCGCTGCTGCTCCGAAAGATCGATCGCCGGGCCTTCGTAGTCGTGATACCCGATATGGTTTTCGAACCGGATCGACGTCTGGCTGATCGGCAGCAGGCCGCATTGCATCGCGGCTACCGCCATGCCGGCGCGGGTATGGGTATGGATGATCGCGCGCACGTCAGGCCGCGCGCGGTGGATGCAGCCGTGGATCACATAGCCGGCCTTGTTGACGTAGTAATCCGTGTCCGGCTTCCAGATGACATTGCCGTCGAGGTCGATCTTCGCAAGGCTCGACGCGGTTATTTCCTTGTAGAGCATCCCGTACAGGTTGATGAGGATGTGCTCTTCCGGTCCCGGCACCCGCACGGTGATGTGGTTGTACGTGAGGTCGGTCATGCCGTACGAATCGATCAGGCGGTAGCACGCCGCGAGGTCGACGCGTGCCTGCCATTCCTCGGAACTGACCTGATTCTTGACCGAGCGAAAGTCCGTGCGGTAGTTGGGTAATTTGTCCATGAGCAGTGCAAGAATATAGCGATGCGGCCTTTAATGGCAGTGCTTTTGGCGCTGGCGGCGAGCTTTACATTCGCGCAGGCCTCAGTTGCCACATATCCGTCGAAACCGGTCAGGTTGATCATCCCCTTTCCACCGGGCGGCTCGAATGATCTGGTGGCCCGCGCCGTCGCTGCTCAGTTGAGCGACAGGCTCGGCCAGAGCATTGTGATCGACAACCGCGGCGGCGGCGGAGGAACCATCGGCATGAATGCCGCAGCGAAATCGCCGGCGGACGGCTACACGCTGCTGCTCGTGTCGGTCGGCTGGCCGGTCAGCATCGCACTGCAGTGGATGCCGGAGGAATCGCTGCAATGGTTCGTGCCTGCGGCACCTATTGGTACGGGGCCCAGTTTGCTCGTGGTGCCGACCGCGCTGCCGGTGAATTCGGTGCAAGAGTTGATTGCGCTCGCCAAGAGCAAGCCGGGCCAACTGAACGCGAGCGCCGCAGGCCCCGGCAGCTTCCAGCACCTCGCGACGGAGCTTTTCCGCCTGCAGGCCGGGATCAACATCGTCATCGTGCAGTACAAAGGCGGCGGTCCCGCGCTCACGGACACCATCGCCGGCCAAGTGCAGATGCATATCGGCAGCGCCGTGCAGAACATCCCCCACGTGAAGACGGGCAAGCTGCGGGCGCTCGGCGTCGGCGGAAAGAGCCGGCTCGCTGCGTTGCCCGACGTGCCGACGTTTGCGGAAGCAGGCTTGCCTGGCGCCGAGGCGACGAACTGGTGGGGCATCGTGGCACCCGCCGGCACGCCCCCGACGGTGCTCGAGCGTTTGCACAAAGAGATCGCCTCTGTAGTCGACTCTCCGGAGATGAAGAAACGATTCGAAGTGGAAGGTGCTGAGGCTCTGCATATGAGCCCGAGCGAGTTCGGCGCGCAGATTGCGGCCGAGACGGCCAAGTGGACCCAGGTGGTGAAGCAGGCTGGCATCAAGGCGGAATAAAGGAGAACCATGGAGCGCTTCAAGGCCTACAGGCTTACCGAGACGCCGGAGAAGAAGATCCGCGCGGAGTTCGTCGAAACCACGCTCGACCAGCTCGATCCAGGCGACGTCACCGTGCGCGTCGCGTACTCGAGCGTGAACTACAAGGACGCGCTCGCCGCGACGGGCAAGGGCAAGATCCTGCGGCGTCCTTCCGCCATCGGCGGCATCGATTTCGCCGGCACCGTGATGTCGTCCACGGATCCGCGCTTCAAGAAAGGTGACGCCGTTCTCACCACGAGCGGCGAGTATGTCGGCGTCTCACACGACGGCGGCTACTCGCCTTATGCGCGCGTCAAGGGCGACTGGATCATCAAGATGCCGCAAGGCCTTTCGCTCTGGGAAGCCATGGCATACGGCACAGCGGGCTATACAGCCGGCATTGCGATGGTGCGGATGGAGCACGAGGGCCTGAAACCTGCCAATGGACCGGTGATAGTTAACGGCGCGACCGGCGGGGTCGGGTCCATCATCATCGCCATGCTGGCGAAGAGCGGCTATCACGTAGTGGCGCTGACCGGGAAGGAGAGCGAAAGCGACTGGCTGAAGAAGCTCGGTGCGAAAGAGATCATGCTGCGGCAGAGTCTCAACCTGCAGAAGATCAAGCCGCTCGACAAAGCGACCTGGGCGGGCGCGGTCGACAACCTCGGTGGCGAAGTGCTCTCCTGGATGGCGAGCACCATGAAGGAGAACGGCGTGATCGCATCGATCGGGCTCGCGGCGAGCGCGAGCTTCAACACGACGGTGATGCCTTTCATCCTGCGCGGCGCCCGCCTCCTCGGCATCAATTCGGGCGACAGCGCGAACGACGTGCGCGATCTCGTCTGGAAGCGCCTCGCCAGCGACCTGAAGCCTCCGCTCCTCAAGGAGATGTGCCGCACCATCCCCTTCGCCGAGCTGCCTGGCGTATTCGACGATTTCATCAACGCCAAGGTGAGTCGCCGGGTCGTCGTCGATTTGACGGACTAGCGCAGGTGTCCAACGGCCCGGCACAGGCATGCGTGCTGGTCGTGGACGATTCCCGATTCGTACGCACGACGTTCGCCACCATCCTGCGCTCGTCGTTCACTGTGCGGGAGGCGGGTGACGGCGAGGAAGCGTGGGCGGCGATCGAGGCTGATTCCTCCATCGTGCTCGTGCTGACCGACCTCGACATGCCGAAGTTGACCGGCTTCGCGCTCATCGGCCGCATCCGCAATTCAACTAACAACCGCATTCGCGAGCTGCCGGTCGTCGTGATCTCGGGCAACGAGGAGCCCGGAGCGAAGGAGAGGGCGCGCGGCGCCGGTGCCACGGATTTCATCGCCAAGTCGGCGGAGGCGACGGAAGTGCTCTCGCGCCTGAACAACGTGCTTC
>JAFARH010000330.1 GCA_019245555.1 Betaproteobacteria bacterium | reverse complement strand
GGACGGGTACAGCGTCAACGCGCGATGCCTCGACCCGGGAACCGTGAAACGGATGCAGGTCAACGCATTCGACGGAGCCAACTGGGAGTCTTCGGCGAGGGAGAGAAAATGGGCAAAGTGATCGTAGCGGCGCTGGTTCTGGGTCTTTCCACCACGGCCTATGCGCAAAAGAAGGACTGTGCTGAGCTGAAAACCGAGATCGAGGCCAAGATCAAGAAGAACGGCGTCGACAAGTTCACGCTCGACATCGTCGACGCCGACAAGCAGGCGGACGGCAAAGTCGTCGGCACCTGCGACGGCGGCGCGAAGAAAATCATCTACAAGAAGGGTTGAAGAAGAGGCTCATCGTCGGCATCACTGGCGCCACGGGCGCGATCTACGGGATCGCGCTCCTCAAGGCGCTGAAGGAGGTGGGCGGCTGGGAAAGCCACCTCGTGCTGACCGACGCCGGTGTGCTCAACGTGTGGCACGAGCACCGGATGAAGCGCAAGGACGTCGAGCGCCTTTCGCATGTTGCCTATCACCCGAAGGACATCGCGGCGACGATCGCAAGCGGGTCGTTCATCACCGAAGGCATGGTGATCGCGCCCTGCTCGATGAAGACGCTCGCCGCCGTGGCGCACGCACACGCTGACGACCTGGTCTCGAGGGCGGCTGATGTCATCCTGAAGGAGCGCCGGCGCCTGGTCCTGGTACCGCGCGAGACGCCGCTCAATCTCGCGCACCTGCGCAACATGGTTCAGGTCACCGAGATGGGCGGCATCATCATGCCGCCGATGCCGGCGTTCTACGCCATGCCGAAGACGCTCGATGACCTCGTGGCGCACACCGTCGGCCGCATCCTCGACCTCTTCGGCGTACGCACCACGAAGGTCAAGCGCTGGTCAGGTATCAAAGGAAATCCCGCAGCGCCTGATTGAACTTCTCGGCCTGCTCGACGTTCGCGATGTGGGCCGCGTTCTTCAGCATGACCAGCTTCGCTCCCGGCACGTTTTCGCCGATGTGCTTCGTCCCCGGCGCCGACGGATCGGCTTCGCCGGCGATTGCGAGCACCGGCAGCTTGATCTCCTTCAGCCGTGACGTCGTGGCGAGCTTCATGATCGCCTGCGCGCAGCCGACGTAGCCATTCACCGGCGTGTTGGCAATGAGGGTCGCGATTTTCTGAGCCTCGGGCGACTCGCGGAAGGCGGGCGTGAACCAGCGCTCCATAGTGGGAGGCACGAGCGCCTTCATGCCCTGCGTCTTTGCGGTCTTGATGCGATCGTCCCACTGCTTCTGCGCTTCCGGAGGCTGCGCGTGGCTCGTGTCGGCAAGCACCATCTTGTCGAAGAGGTCCGTCTGCCGTAGCGCGAGCGTCTGGCCGATCATGCCGCCGATCGAAAGGCCCATGTAGGTCGCGCGCTGGATCTTCAGCTCCTTCATCAGGCCGACGACGTCGTCCGCGAGCATGTCGAGCGTATACGCGCCGCTCGGCGCCGCGCTCGCGCCGTGGCCGCGCATGTCGTAGTTCAGGATGCGGTAGCGGTCCTGGAATGCCGTGACCTGCGGGTCCCACATGCGCACGGTGCAGGCGAGCGAGTGGCTAAGCACAAGCCATGGCTTACCTTCCTTCCCGTTGACCTCGTAATAGAGCTCGGTGCCGTTCACGTTCGCTTTCATGCTTCCTCCACGATGAGGGGGATCAACATTTCGTCTTCGTGCGTGCCGCCGTGGTTGCCGATATGCAGGTGCCGCGACTCGCCGGTAATCCAGTCCTTTACGGTGTAATGGTCGCGCATGACGAAGGCAACGTCGCCGATGCGCTCGGCAAAAGACGGATGTGGCGTGCCGGGTCCGAACCAGCCTTCCTCGACGAGCTGGTGGCTCGGCATCACATCCGCCTTGTCCTGCAGCCAGTCCTGGGCACGCTTCGCAAAATCGTCCGGTGCATGCACGTGGCAGTAGACGACCCGACGCTCGCCGCACAGCGGGAACCTGAGCGCTGGTATTAGCGCGGGCGGCAGCTCCAGCGATTCCTCCGGCGCAACGTCGATGAAGCCGTGGTCCGCGGTCGCAATCACAACCGTATCCGTGCCGGCAACGCGTCGCAGCAGGCTGCCGAACGACGCATCGATCGTCTCGAATTCTCGCGCTGCCTGCGTGCTCTCGCAGCCGTAGCGGTGGCAGGTCTGGTCATACACCGGCCAGTAGGCGTAGATGAACTTGCGCTCATCGCTCGATTTCACCGCGCGCTCGACTTGCGCCACGAGTTCTTCTGCATTGACGTAGGCAAGCTTCTCAGCGCCGCGGCAATGCACGCTGTTGTATTCGGAGTTGATGATGTCGCGATGCGTGACGACGATGCTTTTCATCGGCAACGCGCCGAAGAGCGACGGCGACGTAAACAGGCGATCTGCCGTCATGCCACGCGCGGAGAGCGAGACCATGTCGCCGCGGCTCTTGAAAGGCAGCAGCGCAGAAACGCAACCTGCTTCGCCGAAATACGTGAACCATCCGGTGAGTCCGTGCTCGAGGGGCGTGCGCCCCGTATACGAGGTGGTGATCGCCGAAGCGGTCGTCGACGGAAAAACGGATGTGAGAGCACGACGCCGACGACGTCCAAGCTCGCTGCCGCTGCCGTGTCGCGCGACAACATTGTCGCCCAGACCATCGATGATGAAGAGCACGGCGTTCGTCGCATCGGCACGGAGCGAAAAGTTCCGCAGAGTTTCATGCAGCGGTTCGCCACCGCGCGATGCGACTACCGAGGCGACCAGATTGACGAGGCTGCCGCCCTCATAGTCGGGTCGCATGCCCGGATTTTAGGGGTAGAATCTTGCATCCCCATTCGAGGTTTTCGCCATGCGGCACGAAGTGCATCTCCACGCCGATATTCCGATTCTCGAAGGCGTCTCGCGGCGACAGCTCGAGCAGGCCTTCGGGCCGCTCCTCGAGTACCTGGATGCCGATGGCCTCGCTGATGTGAAGAGTCTCGAGCAGGACGAGCCCGGCTTCAGGTACGACGACAAGGAGCTCATTCTCTACATCTGCTGGACCGGCGAAGTCGGTCGCAGCTTTCACGGCGCGCTCGAAGCGGCGCTCGAGAACGTCGGCCCGTATTGCTACGAAGCGGTCGAGATCGACCTGACCGTTTATCACGAGAACGGCGAGCAGGAGTCGAAGCTTCTCTTCGTCGGTCCCACGCCGCAGGCGATCCACGAGGCGCAGCGCCGCTGCATGATCGAGGACGTCGCGGCGATCCTCGCGCGCCAGTTCGAGAAGGACAAGATCACCGAGGTGACCGCGCTCGTGAACGATCTCTTCGATCGCGACTGGAAGGACAAGGCCTCGCAGCAGAAAAAGCCCGAGCGCGCGTTCGAGAACTACACTCGGCCCTCGCGCAAGAACCTGCATTGATTCGGGGCCATGGCCGGCCCCAAATATCCCGGTTTTGACACGCTCGCGCTGCACGCGGGCCAGTCGCCCGATCCGGCGACCGGCAGCCGGGCGGTGCCGATCTACCAGACCACTTCGTACGTCTTCCGCGATACCGAGCACGCCGCGTCGCTCTTCAACATGGAGCGCGCGGGACATGTCTATTCGCGGATCTCGAACCCAACCGTAGCGGTCCTCGAAGAGCGCATGGCGGCGCTCGAAGGTGGTGTCGGCGCCATCGCCACTGCTTCGGGTCAGGCGGCGCTGCATCTAGCCATCGCGACGCTCATGGACGCCGGCAGCCACATCGTCGCCTCCGGCTCGCTCTACGGCGGCTCGCACAACCTCCTCGCCTATACGCTCAAGCGCTTCGGCATCGAGACCAC
>JAFARH010000326.1 GCA_019245555.1 Betaproteobacteria bacterium | reverse complement strand
GCAAGGTCAGAGCGCTCGGCACGACCGGCGGCAGACGCTCGAGCGTGATGCCCGAGGTACCGACGATTGCCGAAGCAGGAGTCCCAGGCTATGAGGCCACGATCTGGCTCGGCATGATGGCGCCGGCCGGCACGCCGCGGCCGATCCTCGAGAAGCTGAACGCGGAAGTGAACAAGATCATCAGTGCGCCCGACGTGAAGGAAGCCTGGGGCAAGCAAGGCGCGGTGCCGATGGGCATGTCGGTCGACGAGTTCGGCAAATTCCTGCACGAGGACATCGCCAAGTGGTCCAAGCTCGTAAAGGCCACCGGGATGAAGGTGGACTAAGATGTAGGCTCTCTGGGGAGAGAGAACATGCGTTGGATCTTGCCGGTCGTGTTCGCGTTTTCGGGCAGCGTGGAAGCACAACAGATGCCGGGGCAGATCGATCCAAAGGGCGCGGCGCCGGGGTCCGGCCACGGCGCAGCGCCGCAGCAAACTACCGCCCCGTCACGCAATCAGTTCTTCAGCCCGGTAATGGGTATCCAGATCGAGGGACAAGGACTGACGCTACCGAAGGGCGTGGCGGAAGACCCGCTCGCCCCGCCCGCAGTGCCGCAGCCGGCGGCCGAGCAGAAGCCGGCGGAGCAGCCTCCTACTACTCAGAAGTGACCTTGGCGGCGCGCGCGATGCGCGTGTAGAGCGCCGTCTCGGCGGCGATCAGCTGTTGCTGCGGCGTCGTCGGCCGCGGCCCGATGCCGATCGACGCCCAGCGTTTCTGCGTTTCGGCATTCGAGAGGACGTGGCCGCCCAGGCGGTGGCCGATGTGCCGGGCGGTGATGTCGGGACCGCCACCCGGCGTGAAACCGACGACCATCCGGATAGGTCTATTAGGGAACTCGTCCTGGGCGCATACGACGCCCGAAAGGAGCAGCGCAGTGGCAACGAGCACTATCTGGCTCGCCCTATTCCTCCTGCTGGTGGTCGCCGGCATCGGCGGCATGTTCCTTTATGGCTGGAAGCGTCGCAAGGATGCGGTGCCGAAGGTGGCACCGCTGCCGCCGGACGACGACGACTGGAAGTGACTTATTTCGCCGGACTGGCGACCGGCTTACCCTTTTCGACGACGTAGGTCGCGAGCACCTTGGCGGGACCGCTGCCGATGTTCTTGCCATCGTGCACCACGCCCGCCGGCACAAAGAACGACTCGCCGGCTTTCACTGTGCGCGGCGGCTGCCCCGTGATATCGAGCTCGAGCGTTCCTTCGACGACGTAGCCGAACTCTTCGCCGGGATGCGTATGCTTGCCGGCGGCGCCGCCCGGGATGAATTCCGCGAGCGCCTGCACCACGTGGCGGTCGGGCGCAGTGATGTCATGGTCCTGCAACAACTTGCGCGTGAAGCCCGGCTGCTGGGCGAACAATACGGTTGCAACGCCGCCGATGGCGGCTGCAATTAACAGGCGCTTCATGAGACCTCCTCTAGGTTGAGACGGCTTCGACCAGCTTCATCATCGTCTGGTCGGCCCAGTAATCCGGATCCTCTTCGATCTTCTTGTCGCCTCGCGCGCGGATCGCCGGGTCGATCTTCTTGCGATCGCAGAAGCCGTGCCAGAACTGCTTCACCTCCTCCGCGGTCATGTCGTCCGCGCGCCGGGCTGGCGGCTTTGTCATCGCTACGAGACGATCCAGAAGAGAAGCGCGCCGCCGGCCGCCAGGATCGGAATGAAATTTCGCACCATGGCGATGCGGCGCTTTTCCGTGATATCGAACTCGGGCTTCTTGTTGTATTTCTTGGCGCGCTCGTTCACCTGCTTGCTGAGCGCGGAGTACTCGAATATCAGGAAGAAGATTCCGATGCCGGCGCCGATCAGGGCGCCTTGGATGGCTGGGTGCATGGCGCGGATTCTAGCTTGGGTAAAGCAGTATTGCCGCGCGTTCGGCGCGCCAGGCCGCCTCGTCCGCGCCGGCGATGGCTTCGAGATCTGCGGCGCCGGCCGACGGGTTGTCCACCCACTCGCGCAACTGGGGGCCGCCATTGATGAGGTCGATGGCGAGACGCCCCCGCTCGTACTCGTAATCGAAATTGCGCCATAGCGGGTAATCCGACCGGAGCGCGCGCAGCGCCTTGAAGGCCAGCGCCATGAGCCGCCAAGGCCGGAACGCCTCGTGGCCGTACACCGGCTCCTCGGCGTGGATCTGCAGACCGGCGCAAAGCTTTCCGACATGCTTATGAAACGTGGGCTCGAACCAGCACTCGCGCAGCCGGCAGCCCTGCAGCCACTGTGACGAGAGCGTCCGCATGCGCTGCACAAGGTCGCCCACTGGCAGGTCGGGCGCGCCGAAAAGCTCGAGCGGCCGCGTGGTGCCCCTGCCTTCCGAAAGCGTGGTGCCCTCGAGCATCACGGTGCCCGGATAGCAGCGCGCCATCCCGAGCGTCGGCGCATTCGGACTCGGGTTCACCCACACGCGCTCGCCGAGCGGCCAGCCGAGCGGCGGGAAAGCATCCATCGTGATCACTTCGAGCTCGACGTCGAGGCGCAGCGTCTGCTTGAACCAGCGGGCGAGCTCGCCCATCGTGAGGCCATGGCGCATCGGCAGCGGCCCGGCGCCGACGAAACTCTCCCATCCGCTGCGCAGCCGCGTACCTTCGATCGGACGGCCGATCGGATTTGGCCGGTCTAGCACCCACACGCCTTTCTTGTGCTGAGCCGCTGCTTCCAATACGTAGCGCAGCGTAGTGATGAAGGTGTAGACGCGCGTGCCCACGTCCTGCAGATCGACGAGCAGTACGTCGAAGCTTTCCATCATCGCGGGCGTCGGCTTGCGCACCGTGCCGTACAGGCTGAACACCGGAATGCCGTGCACTGGATCGTTGAAATCCGGCGACTCGATCATGTTGTCCTGCTTGTCGCCGCGCAGGCCGTGCTGAGGGCCGAAGGCAGCACTCAGCTTGATCTCGGGCAGCTTCGCCAGCGCATCGAGCGAGTGCTCGAGGCCGCGCGTCAACGATGCCGGATGCGCGAGCAGCGCCACGCGCTCGCCCTTGAGCGGGCGACGCAGCGAGGCATCTTCGATCAGCCGATCAATGCCGAATTTCATGGCACCTCGAGCGAAAACGCGCTCGCATGATGGAAATCCGGCTTGCCGGGCGCATGGTGCAACGCCCAGTACGAGATCGCGCCGCTCTCCTCTTCGATCACAGTGGCTAGGCCGACCGCGAGGGGCGCCTTCGCATAGCCCTGCAAATCGGCGAGCGCGTAGAGATCGAACCGTCCAGGGCCTGATTGCACGGCGATCTGTGGATTCATCGATTCATCCGACAGCGGTCCGCCCTCGCGGTACTTGGCAAACGCGTAGACCGTCCACTCGCCTGACGGCGAGAAATTGAATTCGTGATAGGCCACCCCACCCTTCGCACGCACAAAGAGCTCGCAGCACGTATGGCGCCAGAGCTTCCAGCCGATGCGCGCGGGACCCGGCGGCGGCACGCGCAGCTTGGCGATTTGTCCGCTTATTGAATAGTGCAGCGCCAGCTTTCCTTCCGCCGTGCGCGTCGCATGCACGGCGATGCCGCTCACGGCATGGCTCGGCGTATCGGGATGGCAGACAAGCGCGACCATCTAGAGGACGATTTCGCGCGCGGCACCGCGCACGTCCATCTCGAACTCGAGATCAACGACCGGCGGCGCGGCGAGAAACCAGCATACGCCCCCCGGAGCAGCGCCGCGCGCCGCGATTTCGGGACCGATCAGGGCACCGATGTCGTGCACCGTGTACGCCTGCGTGCTAACCGCGTCCTGCCAGGAAAAGCCGAGCGCGGCGAGCCGCGCGGCCATGAGGTCGACCACGAAGCGCACCTTCTCGCGCATGCCGTCCACCGACGTG
>JAFARH010000300.1 GCA_019245555.1 Betaproteobacteria bacterium | reverse complement strand
AGACGTGCAGCGCGGAATAGAGATCGCGGCCGGCGTGCGATTTGCCGATCGCAGCGCCCTTGAGGATGAAGAGGGGGATGGTAAGGAGCGTGATGCTCGCCATCTCCTCATAGACGTTCTGCGCGATGCTGTCGAGCGACGCATGCGGCATGAAGATCAGCATGAATATCGTCGCAACGGTGCCGAGCCCGAAGGCGATCGGCATGCCGGAGAAAAGCACGGCAAGGGTCACGCCGCCGTAGAGAAGCCCGATCTGCAGTGTACTCATGGCTTAGGCGTGCGCGTCGGGCGCTTCGCTGCGCAGCGCGTCGCGCGAGATCACCTGCAACAGCAATTGCAGGACGACCAGCGTCATGCCGACAGCCATCGCGCCATAAGGAATCCAAAGCGGCGCGCCAAATGCGGAATTGCTGGTCTGGCCGTCTCTCACCGCTTCGATAAGAAGGGACCAGGCCTTCCACGAGAAAAAGGTGCAGAAGACGAGTGAGAGGATGTCGCTGACATACCGGCGTACTTGGTCCGCCTTTGGCGCGAGCACCGCGCCAAGCGCCTGGATGCCGACATGGCCGCGCCACTGCTGCACCCAACCTGCGGACAGGAACGTCGCGCCGACCAGCAGGAAAATCGAGACCTCGTCCTGCCAGTCACTTGGGATCTTGAAGAGATAGCGGGCTGTGGCCTCCCAAGTGAGGACACAACCCGCCACGCCTATGGCGACAGCACTTACGGCGGCGGCGGCAGCGTTTACGGCGCGCAGCGCACGCCGTGGACTCACGCCACAGCCTTGGCCATTTTCAGGTAGCGCTCACAGTCTGCGCTGCGTTTGGCGAAATCCGGCCATGCGGCACTCTCCGCGACCTTGCGCCAGCGTGACAGAACGGCGTCATCCATGTCAGCGACCTTCGCGCCGGCTTTGCGATAGACATCGGCGACTGCGACATCGTCCTGCTTGGCCGACGACGTTGCGAAACCTTCGAGCTCCTGGCCGACGTCCGTCACGGCTTTCTGCTGCGCGGGCGTCAAGGAGTCGTAGACGCTCTTCGACATGATCAGCGGCTCGAGCATGTACCAGAAACTCTTGCCTCGCCCGGAGGTGAGCGCCTTCGAGATCTCCTCGAGACGGAAGGAGATCAAGCTGGTCGACGAGGTGACGGCCGCATCGAGCGAGCCGGTCTGCATCGCCGGATAGATCTCGTTCGACGGGACGCTGGAGATGATGCCGCCCGCCTCTTTCAGCATCAGGTCCATCTCGCGGCTGCCGCCGCGGATCTTCAGCCCTTTGACGTCGCCGGGCTCGGCGATCGGGTTGACGCGGGAGGCCGTGCCGCCCGCCTGCCAGATCCAGGTCACCATCTTGACGCCCTTGGCTTCCAAGAGCTTTGTGAGTTCGCGGCCAATCTCGGCCTTCTTCCAGGCGAAGCCCTGCTCGTAGGAGGTCACCATGCAAGGCATGAGGCCGATGTTCAGCTCCTGCACTTCGCCGCCTGCATAAGCGAGCGGATAGAGACTCATGTCGAGTGCGCCTTTGCGCAGCGCCGAGAACTGCGCGACGGTCTTCATGAGCGAGGAGCCCGGATAGATCTCGAACTTGAGCGATCCGTTGGTACGCTTCTCCACGTCCGCGGCGAACTTGCGCGTCAGGCGATCGCGAAAATCCCCGGTGTCGATCGTGCCGCCGGGAAACTGATGCGAAATCTTGATGACTCGGGCGTCGGCGCCGAGCGCAAATCGGGGCAACGCTGCTGCAGCAGAGGCAGCCGCGAGGCTCTTCAACGCGGTGCGTCGGGATTGATCCATTGGCTCTCTCCTCCGGGGTAAGAAACGACTGACCGTATCTATTTTGTCTTATGCGGCACTGAAGGTGGATTTTGCCGTGCCGCAACAAATCCTTAGATGACGCGTGCTGCCCGCAGTTTCGCAATCTGCTCGCCATTCCGGCCGAGCAATTCACGTAGCACTTCGTCGGTGTGCTGGCCAAGGAGCGGAGGCGCCCGATGATGCTCGATCGGCGTCTCGGAGAAACGCATCGGGCTCGCCACGAGCGGTAGCTTGCCGGCAGCCGCATGCTCGAGCTCGATGCGAACACCACGCGCCTTTACTTGCGGCTCCTCATAGACCTGCGCGACATCGTTGATCGGGCCGTTCGGCACGCCCGCGGCCTCGAGCAGCTCCAGCCATTCGCGCTTCGCACGCTTCTTGAACACTTCGCCGAGTAGCCGCGTAAGCTCGGTGCGGTTCTCTACTCGTTTGCCGTTCGTCGCGAACCGAGCATCGCTTGCGAGCTCCGCGCATCCCGCCGCTTCGCAGAACTTCCGATAGAGATTGTCGTTACCGCACGCGAGGATCACTTCGCCGTCGGACGCGCGGAACGGCTGATAAGGGACGATGTTTGGGTGAAGGTTGCCGATGCGCTTGGGTGGTTTGCCAGTCGCGAAGTAGTTGGTGTTCTGGTAGGCGAGGAGGGCGATTTGCGAATCGAGGAGCGCAAGGTCGAGATGCTGGCCTTTGCCCGATCGCTCGCGGTGCGCGAGCGCGGCGCATATCGCGATCGAGGCATACATGCCAGTGATGATGTCGGCGATCGGTACGCCCGCGCGCTGCGGGCCACCGCCCGGTGTTCCGTCGGGCTCTCCGGTGACGCTCATCATTCCGCCCATGCCCTGGATCATGAAGTCGTAGCCGGGGCGCTCGCGATATGGGCCGGTCTGACCAAAGCCGGTGACCGAGCAATAGACCAATCCCGGGTTGAGTTTTCGTAGATCGTCGAAACCCAGCCCGTACCGCGCGAGATCGCCGTACTTGTAGTTTTCGATGAGCACATCGCTCTTCGCCGCGAGCTCGCCGGCAATCACCTGGCCCTCGGGAGTCGCGATGTTC
>JAFARH010000297.1 GCA_019245555.1 Betaproteobacteria bacterium | reverse complement strand
CCCAGCCATGGGCTGACAAGCAAGATGAAGTAGATTGTGATGTGCATCCAATGCGCTGCCCAACGCTCCCATATAGGCGAGTCCGGCATTTCCAGTGCCACTGGATAGCGCAATCGGTATATCCAGCGCGCGGTCATGAGTAGAAGTATCAGCACGCCCAGTGAGAAGTGCAGGCTGATGAGGCCTTCTGCTTTGGCATTCCGCCCAATGTGCGGCATGAACCATGCGACGACGAACTGCGACGCCACTAGCGCAGCAATAACCCAGTGCAACACCTTCGCACTTGGCGTGTAGGCGGTGCGGCGATCGGTCAATAGGATCGGTAGTTCGGGATAGAGACGGTATCGCTGGCAAACACCCCTTTCGCCGCCTGCGTGTGGCAAGCATCGCAATGGGCGGCGCATGCGCCTCTCATGCCCATGGGGCGAAAGCTCCATGGATTAGAGGAGACGAACCGTGGTCGCCGCTTTCATTCTGCCGTGTCGCTTGCCTTTTCGGGTGCACTTCGGGAGCGTGCGTCGAATGTCCGCTTTGCGTCGAAAGCGACATTAGCGAATTAAAACGTATAGCGAATACCCGCGCCAATCGCACGGGCGCTGACCTCTAGGTTTCCAGCGCTGTTGCTCACATCCACGGTTCCCTTGCTGTATTGCACCCATTCGAATGTCGCAGCAATGTTCTGGCTAAAAGCGAACTGCGCTCCCGCGCCGTAGGAGAAGCCCGAAACGGTACCGGTGTTGGAATGGGCCGGAAAGATCTTGGTGCCGTCCACTTCGGTCGTTACGCTGGATGCACCTATAAGGCCGTACAGCTCGACAGGCTTGAAACTTAGTTTTGGTTTGCCCAACACCGACAGTACACGTGTCTTGACCGTGTTGTTGGTACTGCCGCTCGTGCTGAAGTTGCCTCCCACCGGGAAGTCGTACCGAAATTCTGCATCGAGCCACGCGTTCACGTGAGCTCCACCTATGAGGCGGAATGTGCTGCTTTTAGAGCTTCCACTGACGTCGGGCGCGACGCCTGTCTTGTCGTCCACCTTTGTCGTTAGCTGCACCAGGTCGAAGCCAGCGTAAAAGGGAAGTCGATCTTCAGCATTTACCTTGCCGACCAACAGCGAGAACAAGAACGCGGCAACAAGGACTGTTCGCTTTGGTTCTTTAACGGTCATCACCCCAGCGCCATGACGGCTTCTCGCCTTTGACATAACAGACCCCCACGAGCACGCCATGGAGGGCGACGACATAAAGCACGAAGGCCACTGTATCGCGCCTCGGTGGGAAGAGAATAATCCCCACAACGATCAGCAGCGCAAAAGCAGCGAGTACCACCCACCCTTGCCATGCCACCGGCAGGCCCCAGCCCCATCCATAACGTTTTGCTGGAAACCAGATGTTCGCCGGCTGCACTATGCCCTCAGGTCCCGAAGGTGCCTTGGACTATACGCTTAGGTGCGCACTCAGTTTTCTCCCATCCGATGCTTGCCGTTCCCATCGGAGGCGGGCTACCCTGATCGCGTGGCGAACGACTGCTCACATCGTAATCTTTTGGCGAACAGTCCGGCACCCAGCGCCGACGGCTGCGAGGAATGCCTCCGGTTGGGGCAGAAATGGGTTGAGTTGCGGATCTGTCTGACTTGCGGTCACGTAGGCTGCTGCGATTCAACCCCCGGCCGGCATGCCACTGCGCACTTTGCGCGGACCGGGCATCCGGTCATGAACAGCGGCAAGGAGAACGAGAGCAAGTCCTCCTGCCAGCTGCCGTTGACCGCAAGCGAAGAGCATTTCAGCGCGCGGGCATCGACCTGCTCATGCGCTCGACGATGTCGGGCGGGACGAAGTTGACGAGCTCGGTCGTGTCGGCCTCGACCAGCTCGACGAAGCGCTGCACCACTTCCTCCGGGTTCATCTGGCCGACGGTGATGCGCTGCCTGAGCTGGTCCATCACCGCGTTGTCTTCGGGCGCCGCCTTCTTCGGGTTGAACCACGGACCGGGGTCGTTGGCCATGCGGTCGTTGAAGCCGGTGGCGTAAGGCCCCGGATTGATCAGGCACACGTCGACGCCGAACATCCGAAGCTCCGCGCGCAGCGCCGTGCCGAAGGCCTGGATCGCGTGCTTGGTCATCGTGTAGGGACCAGATCCGACGCCGGCACGCACGCCGCCGATCGAGGACACGACGATAATCCGTCCGGCGCGCCGCTTGCGCATGCCCTGCGCGACACGCTGTGTCACGGCGAAGGTGCCGAACACATTCACCTCGAATACACCGCGCAGCCGGGCAAGTGGGATTAGAGATAACGGCCCCGTCTGCCCGATCGCCGCGTTGGCGATGAACACGTCCGGCTTGAGCTTGTCGACCTTGGTCAGATCCTTGGCCTTGGTGATGTCGAGCTTGATGACCTTCAGCTTCGGCGCGGCCTTCTTCAGCTCCTCGGCCTGCGCGTCGTTCAGCACAGCAGCGATGACGTTGTGGCCGCGCTCGGCGAGCGCGATGGCGGCGCCGCGACCGAAGCCGCTGCCGGCGCCAGTGATAAGCACTGTCTTGGGCATGTGCCCTCCTCTCCGGGTAGTCTATATGCATGCAAAGCAAAACCCGGTGCGCATGGGCCACCACGCCGCTTGGCATCGCCTATCACGATAAGGAATGGGGCGTGCCGGTGCACGACGACCGGGTGCTGTTCGAATTCCTGCTTCTCGAAGGCGCGCAGGCGGGCTTGAGCTGGGAAACGATCCTGCGGAAGCGCGCGGCCTATCGGAAGGCTTTCGCGGGTTTCGATCCACGCAAGGTCGCCCGCTTCACCGCGGCCGACGAGCGCCGGCTCATGAAGGACGAAGGCATCGTGCGCAATCGCCTGAAGATTGCGAGCGCCGCGATCAACGCCAAGGCATTCCTCGCGGTCCAGAAGGAATTCGGCAGCTTCGATGCCTACGTCTGGCGCTTTGTCGGCGGCAAGCCGATCGTCAACCGCCGGCGCGGCGGCGACGTCCCGGCCAAGACCCGGGAATCCGACGCGCTGAGCAAAGACCTCCTCAGGCGCGACTTCAAGTTCGTCGGCTCGACGATCTGCTATGCGTACATGCAGGCGGTGGGTATGGTCGATGACCACACCGCGGATTGCTTCCGTAGAAAAAGCACAATTCGGAAAAAGCACAATTCGGGGCCGGGACCCGATTTAATTCCGGTCCTGGCCCCGATATCTAGGCCCCGATGTCTAGGAGGTACTGATGAGTAAAGGCCGGCTGGAGGCGTTCAGCGACGGCGTGATCGCCGTGATCATCACCATCATGGTGCTCGAGCTGAAAGTGCCGCATGGCGCCGATCTGTCAGTGCTCGCGCCGCTCGTGCCCACTTTCCTCACGTATGTGCTCTCGTTCGTCTACGTCGCGATCTATTGGAACAACCACCACCATCTTTTCCATGCGGTGCACCATGTGACCGGCGGGACGCTCTGGGCGAACATGCACCTGCTTTTCTGGCTCTCGCTCGTGCCGTTCTGCACCGGCTGGATGGACGAAAATCACTACGCACCGATCACCGTTGCCGCCTACGGCGTGGTTCTCATCGGCGCGGGCATTTCCTACTTCATCCTGACGCGCGTGCTTCTTGCGAACCACCCGAGCGACTCGTTGCTGCATAAGGCCCTGGGTTCCGATTTCAAGGGCAAAATTTCGGTCGTGATCTACGCAGTCGCCATCGCACTCTCCTTCTTCGTCACCTGGGCCGCGCTCGCTCTCTATGCGGTCGTGG
>JAFARH010000216.1 GCA_019245555.1 Betaproteobacteria bacterium | reverse complement strand
TATTCGGCGTGCCGACGGTCACCGACGGCATCGGCATGGGCACCGAGGCGATGAAGTATTCGCTCGTCTCCCGCGAGGTGATCGCCGATGCGATCGAGACCAGCGTGAACGGCCAGGCCATGGACGGCGTGCTCGTCATTGGTGGATGCGACAAGAACATGCCCGGCGGCATGATGGCGATCGCACGCATGAACGTGCCAGCGATCTACGTCTACGGCGGCACGATCAAGCCCGGCAAGTGGAAGGGCAAGGACCTCACGATCGTTTCCGCGTTCGAGGCGGTGGGCTCGTTCACCGCCGGCAAGATGAACGAGGAGGATTTTGTCGGCATCGAGAAGAACGCCTGCCCGAGCGTCGGCGCCTGCGGCGGGATGTATACCGCGAACACCATGAGCTCTTCGTTCGAGGCGCTTGGCATGAGCCTGCTAGGCTCGTCGCAGATGGCCGCGCCCGATGGGGAGAAGGCGGATTCGTCTGCCGAGTCCGCGTGCGTGCTGGTGGAAGCGATCAAGAAAGACCTTAAGCCGCGCGACATCATCACGCGCAAATCGCTCGAGAACGCGGTGGCGCTCGTCATGGCCACCGGCGGCTCGACGAACGCCGTGCTGCACTACCTCGCCATCGCCTCGGCGGCGGGCGTGAAGTGGACCATCGACGACTTCGAGCGCATGCGCCGCAAGGTGCCGGTGATCTGTGACCTCAAGCCCTCGGGACGCTACGTCGCGGTCGACTTCCATCGCGCCGGCGGCGTGCCGCAGGTGCTGAAGATCCTGCTCGAGAACGGTGTGCTGCACGGCGATTGCATGACGATCCATGGCAAGACCATGGCCGAGATGCTGAAGGACGTTCCCGCGGAACCGCGCAAGGACCAGGACGTGATCCGTCCCTGGTCGAAGCCGCTCTACAAGGACGGCCACCTCGCGATTCTCAGAGGCAACCTTGCCACCGAAGGCTGCGTCGCGAAGATCACCGGGCTGAAGAACCCGGTGATCACGGGGCCGGCGCGCGTCTTCGACTCCGAGAACGACTGCATGAAGGCGATCCTGGCGAAGAAGATCAAGGACGGTGATGTGATCGTGATTCGCTACGAAGGGCCCAAGGGCGGCCCGGGGATGCAGGAGATGCTCGCGCCGACCTCCGCGCTCATCGGCCAGGGCTTGGGCGAGTCAGTGGGCCTCCTCACCGACGGCCGCTTTTCCGGCGGAACCTGGGGAATGGTGGTCGGGCACGTTGCGCCCGAGGCGTACGTCGGCGGCACCATTGCGCTGGTGAAGAACGGCGACTCAATCACCATCGACGCCAAGAAACGCCTGCTGCAACTCAATGTGCCGGCCAAGGAACTCGCCGCGCGCAGGAAAAAATGGAAGCAGCCGAAGCCGCGCTATACGCGCGGGCTGATGGCGAAGTACATGAAGCTCGTCTCGACTGCCTCGCTGGGAGCGATCACGGACTCAGAAGCTTGAGCCGGGCTCCTTGAGAAACTCGACCTCCTCGGGCGTGCTTGCGCGTCCGAGGATCGCGTTCCGATGCGGGAAGCGGCCAAAGCGCGTGATGATGCCGCGGTGCGCGATCGCATAACGCAACGCATCATCGGTCTCAGGGAAAGTGGCTAGCGGCGCCGTCAACTCGCATGCGCGCTCCTGGTCAACGAGCAACTCGCTGTGCTCGAACGGCAGATAGAAGAAGTGGCGCTCGACGGGCAATCGCCCCTGGTCGTAACCGCGCTCGAGGGACAACCGCGCAGCCTCCAGCGCGAGGGAATCGGCAGCAAACGCACGCGGCTCGCCGCGAAACATCTGCCTTGGGAACTGGTCAAGCACGATGATGCGGGCCAGGCAGCGGCGCGCATCGTCGAGCCAGTCGGAATTAGCGGCGAGGCCCTCATATAGTGGAAGGAAGCGCTGCGTAATCTCGCGGTCGAAAGCCGAGTCTTTCTCGAACCACCGCTTGTGACGTTTGCCATACTCCGGACCGACGCCAAACCAGAATTTCAGCACGTCATCGGCGCGGTAGTTGTGCATTGGCGCTGATGTTAAGCTCCCCGCGCCGCAGTAGACGACCTCTCTAACTTCATCCGGAGTACTCATGATCGCCACGTTTCGTCGTCTCATCGTCAGTTTGCTCGTGATCTGCATCGCCATGCCGCTGCCAACGCAGGCCGCCATGGTTGCCACCGACAAAGCGCTCGGTAGTGCTGAGCGCCAGCATGTGAACCAGCTCCTCGCCCGCGCAGACGTGCAGGCGCGCCTCTCGCTATACGGCGTGAACGCAAGCGATGTGCAAGCGCGCATCGCTGCGATGAGTGACGACGAGGTCGCGCAGCTCGCGGGCAAGATGGACGCGATGCCCGCAGGCGGCGACATCCTCGGTGCGATCGTGCTGATCTTCCTCGTCCTCCTGCTCACGGATATCCTCGGCTTCACCAAGGTGTTCCCGTTCACCAAGCCGATCAAGTAACTTTGTGAGGTGAACCGCCTCGCGCAGGAAACCTCGCCCTACCTCCAGCAGCACGCCGCGAACCCCGTGGATTGGTATCCATGGGGCGCGGAGGCGCTGGAGCGGGCGCGGCGCGAGGATAAGCCGATCCTGCTCTCGATCGGCTATTCGGCTTGCCACTGGTGCCATGTCATGGCGCACGAGAGCTTCGAGGATCCCGCGGTTGCCGCGGTCATGAATCGGCTCTTCGTCAACATCAAGGTTGACCGCGAAGAGCGCCCGGACCTCGACCAGATATATCAGACCGCTCACCAGATGCTCGCGCACCGCGCCGGTGGCTGGCCGCTCACCATGTTCCTCACGCCGGAGGGCGCGCCGTTCTTCGGCGGGACCTATTTTCCGAAGCAAGCGCGCTACGGGATGCCGGCGTTCCCGGACGTGTGCGGGCGCATCGCCGCGATCTGGCGCGACCAGCGCGCCGACATCGCGACACAGAACGAGCAGGTGCGCGAGGCCTTTGGGCGAACGCTACCGCAGTCATCGGCATCCGACTTCTCTCCGGAAGTCGTGCGCGCCATGCTTGACAATCTGCGCGCCAACTTCGACGGCGTGCACGGCGGTTTCGGCGGCGCGCCGAAATTTCCGCATCCGGCGGATCTGGAGTTGTGTCTGCGCGAAGGCGAGAAGGACATCGCGCTCGTCACGCTCGAGCGCATTTGCGAAGGCGGCATCTACGACCAAATCGGTGGTGGCTTCTGCCGCTATAGCGTTGACGCCGAATGGTCGATCCCGCACTTCGAGAAAATGCTCTACGACAACGGACCGCTGCTTGCGCTTCTCGCCGACGTTTGGCTCGTGTCCGGCAATCCGGTCTTTCAGCGCTGCGCCGAAGAAACAGCAGCGTGGCTCACGCGCGAGATGCAATCGCCCGAGGGCGGCTATTACTCCTCACTCGACGCGGACAGCGAAAATGAGGAAGGCAAGTTCTATGTCTGGGATCGAGACGAGATCCGCTCGCTCCTGACGGCGGAGGAGTACGCCGCTTTCGCGCCGCGCTTTGGGGTCGAGGATCCGCCCAACTTCGAAAACAAGCACTGGAATCTGCGCATTCGGCGCCCGGCACAAAACGAGGCGCTCATCAATGCGGCCCGGGCAAAGCTTTTCGCGGCGCGCGAAAAGCGGGTGCGGCCGGGTCGCGACGAAAAGGTGCTCGTGTCCTGGAATGCGCTCGCCATTCGCGGCATGGCGCACGCCGGACGCGTGTTTCGCCGGCCAGAGTGGCTTGCCTCGGCGCGACGCGCGCTGGAATTCATCCGCGGCCAGATGTGGCGCGATGGGAAGCTTCTCGCCACTTATAAAGACGGTCGCGCGCACCTCAACGCCTATCTCGACGATTACGCATTTCTCATCGCCGCATTGCTTGAGCTTATGCAGGCCGAGTATTCCTCACGCGATCTGCAATTCGCGACAGAACTGGCAGGGACGCTGCTCGAAGAGTTCGAGGATGGCGAATCGGGCGGCTTTTTCTTCACGGGCAAGAGCCACGAGCAACTCTTTCACCGGCCGAAGCCGGGCCAGGATCACGCAACGCCGAGCGGCAACGCCATCGCGGCCTGGGTCCTCGGTCGCCTTGCAGCGATGACAGGCGAGGAACGCTATTCGGGCGCGGCCGCGCGCACTGTCGCGCTTTTCTATCCGCAGATGCAAGACTATCCGGCAGGCTATGCGGCCATGGCGGTCGCGTTGTCGGAGCAGATCGCGCCGCCGAAAATGCTCGTGCTGCGGGGGCATCAGCCAGAGCTGGGCCGATGGCAGGCGGAGATGGCGCGCACGTTCATGCCCGACGGGCTGGTCTTGGCGATACCCGACGATTTGTCCGGTCTTCCGACCACGCTCGATAAGCCGCAGCGACCGGAGCCGGTCAACGGATGGCTATGCCGAGGCGTTACTTGCTTAGCGCCCATCAGCGATCTCATACAATTGCAGACCGCATGCAAGGAGAAAACATGAAACGAGCAGCACTCGCCCTCGCCCTGGCGGCCGCCGCCACGGTGCCAGCCTACGCGCAGGAGGAGCTTGCGAAGAAGCACAACTGCTTCGCTTGCCACGCCGTCGACAAAAAGCTCGTCGGCCCCGCCTACAAGGACGTGGCAGCCAAGTACGCCAACGACAAAGGCGCCGAAGCCAAGCTCTTCGAGAAGGTGAAGAAGGGCGGGCAGGGGGTCTGGGGCCAGGTACCGATGCCGCCCAATTCCCAGGTGCCGGATGCCGACATCCACTCGCTCGTGAAGTGGGTGCTTTCGCAGAAGTAGGGCAGCAGCGCGGTCGATTTCCGGGAAGGGGCAGAGGTAAGATAGGCGCCCTATAAAGTCCAAATTTCCGGAGATCTGATGAATACCAAGCTCGCCTTTTCGCTGCTCGCGGCCGCGCTGGTCGCCGCTGGCTGCAGCAAGGAGACGCCTAAGCCCGAGCAGAAGACCGGCGCTGCGCCTGCGGGCGAGTCAGCCGAGATCAAGATCGGTCACGTAGCCCCGCTCACCGGCGGCAATGCGCACCTCGGCAAGGATAACGAGAACGGCGCGCGGCTCGCGATCGAAGAAGCGAACGCCGCCAACATCAAGATCGGCGGCAAGACCGCGAAGTTCACGCTGGTCGCGGAAGACGACCAGGAAGACCCGAAAGTGGGCGCCACCGTCGCGCAGAAGTTGGTCGATGCGAAGGTCGCCGGTGTCGTCGGCCACCTCAACTCGGGTACGTCGATTCCGGCGTCGCCGATCTACAACCAGGCGGGCATCCCGGTGATCTCCGGCTCGGCGACGAATCCGAAGCTGACCGAGCAGGGCTTCAAGAACCAGTTCCGCGACGTCGGCCGCGACGACCAGCAAGGCCCGGCGATCGCGACCTACATCGCGACCGAAGGCAAGCCGAAGCTCGTCGCGCTCGTCGATGATTCGAGCGCCTACGGCGAGGGCCTCGCCAACGAAGTCGAGAAGACCCTGAAGGCGGCGAACGTCAAGGTGCTGCCGCGCGAGAAGGGCACCAACAAGACCACCGACTGGAAGGCGGTGCTCACCAAGCTGCGCGGCCAGAAGCCCGACGCAGTGTTCTATGGCGGCATGACTTCGACGGCGGCACCGCTCATCAAGCAAGGCCGCGAGCTCGGCATCAAGGCCGTCTTCAGCTTCGGCGACGGCGCGTGCGAGGGTGAGATGGTGAAGCTCGCCGGCGAGGCGACCGAAGGCCTCCTGTGCTCGCAGGCCGGCATCCCGGTGCAGGCGGCGTCGAAGAAATTCCTCGACGCGTTCAAGAAGCGCTACAACGCCGATCCCATCATCTACGCGCCGTTCACCTACGACGCGGCGAACCTGCTGATCGAGGCGATGAAGAAGGCCGATTCGGCGGATCCGGCGAAGTACCTGCCCGAGCTGCAGAAGATTCAGTTTACCGGCGCGACCGGACCCATCTCGTTCGACGACAAGGGCGATCGCAAGGACGCGGAGATCACCATCTTCACGATGAAGAGCGGCAAGCTCGACCCGACCGCGGTGTACAAGGGCGGCAAGATCGTGCCGTACCAGGAGTTCGTCAAGACCGCCGCGAAGTAGCTCGGGCGATCGACAGAACGGCACCCCGCGGGGTGCCGTTTTTATTTTTGGTTTAGGCTTGCCGGCCGTGGATACGTTCCTGCAGCAGATCATCAACGGGCTCACTGCGGGAAGCGTCTACGCAGTCGTCGCCCTCGGCTACACGATGGTCTACGGCATCATCCAGCTCATCAATTTCGCGCACGGCGAGGTGGTGATGATCGGCGCGATGGTGGCGTTCACCGTGATCAATGCGCTCGTGCCCTACGGGTTGCCGCCGCTCGCCATCGTGCTCATCGGCGCGGGCTGCGCGGTGCCGATCTGCATGCTGGTCGGCTATGGCATGGAAAAGCTCGCCTACCGACCGCTGCGTCATGCGCCGCGCCTTGCACCGCTCATCACTGCGATCGGCGTCTCGATCATTCTGCAGCACGTCGCGCTCCTCATCTGGAGCCGCAACGTGCTCGCCTTTCCGCAGATCATCCCCTCGCGCACCTACATGGTAGGCGGCGCGGCGATCACCACGATCCAGATCGCCATCCTCGCGATCTGCTTCGGTCTCATGGCAGCGCTCGCAATACTCATTTACCGCACGCCGCTCGGCACCGCGATGCGCGCCACTGCGCAGAACCAACAGGTGGCGGGCCTCATGGGCATCGATATCAATCGCGTGATCGCTGCCACCTTCGTCATTGGCGCCGGGCTCGGCGCCGTCGCCGGCGTGCTCTACGGCACCTATTACGGGCTCGCTCAGTACACGATGGGTTCGATCCTCGGCCTGAAGGCGTTCTCTGCGGCGGTGCTTGGCGGCATCGGCAACATTCCGGGCGCCATGCTCGGTGGCGTGCTCCTCGGCATCGTCGAAGCGCTCGGCGCCGGCTACATCGGCGACTTCACCGACCTCTGCCAGTACGGCTGGCTCGCCGGCAGCATCAGCGCCTGCGACGGCGGCGGGCACTTCGTGCTCTTCGGCTCGAACTATCAGGACGTGTTCGCGTTCCTGGTACTCATCCTGGTGCTCGTCTTCCGGCCTTCGGGGCTGCTCGGCGAGCGCGTCGGAGATCGTGCATGACCAACTGGCGCGCGCGACCCGCTGTGCGCTGGACAGGTGTCTTCCTCGTTGCGTTCTCGCTCGCGGTGCTGCCCTTCGCGCTCGCGCAAGTAGGTACGACCTGGGTGCGCATCACCGACTACGCGATCCTCTACATCCTGCTCGCGCTCGGCCTGAACATCGTCGTCGGCTTCGCCGGGCTGCTGGACCTCGGCTACATCGCGTTCTACGCGGTCGGCGCCTATACCTACGCGTTGCTGGCAAGTCCCCACTTCAATCTGCACTTGCCGTTCTGGATCATCCTGCCGATCGGCGCCGCCATCGCCGCGCTCTTCGGCGTGCTGCTCGGCGCGCCGACGCTCAAGCTGCGCGGCGATTACCTCGCCATCGTGACGCTCGGTTTCGGCGAGATCGTGCGCCTCTTTCTGAACAATCTTTCGCAGCCCATCAATATCACGAGCGGCCCGCAGGGTATCGCTCGCATCGACCCATTCCATATCGGTGACTTCAGCTTCTCGAGCTACCAGACGATCGGCGGTCTCACGTTTAGCGGGCCGATCAAGTATTACTACCTGCTACTCCTCGTGATGCTGGGGGTCATCGTCATCAACCTGCGATTGCAGGACTCGCGCATCGGCCGGGCGTGGGAAGCGATCCGCGAGGACGAAATCGCCGCGCGCGCCATGGGTATCAACACGCGCAACTTGAAGCTCTTGGCCTTCGCGATGGGCGCGAGCTTCGGCGGGATCGCCGGCGGCATGTTCTCTGCGATCCAAGCTTTCATCTCCCCCGAGAGCTTCATTCTGGTCGAGTCCGTGATGGTGGTCTCGATGGTGGTGCTCGGCGGTATGGGGAACATCTGGGGCGTAATCCTCGGCGCGCTGCTCCTTTCCTTCATACCGGAAGTGCTGCGCTGGACAGTCGAGCCGATACAGCAAGCGCTCTTTGGCCGGATGCTGATCGAGCCGGAAGTGATCCGGATGCTGCTCTTCGGCCTGGCGATGGTGCTGATCATGCTCTTCAGGCCCGCGGGGCTCCTGCCCTCGAGCGTGCGCAAGCGCGAGCTCACCCAGGAGACGCTGTGAGCGCGTTGCTCGCTGCAACCGGGGTCAGCAAGCGCTTTGGCGGCCTGCACGCGCTCGATAACGTGTCGTTCTCGATCGAATCGAAGGAGATCTACGGCCTGATCGGGCCTAACGGCGCGGGCAAGACGACGCTCTTCAACCTGCTCACTGGGGTCTATTCGACCGATACGGGTAGCTTCACCTTCGATGGCAGAAGTCTCGACGGCCACGCACCGCATCAGATCGCCGCGGCTGGTATTGCACGCACCTTCCAGAACATCCGGCTCTTCGCGAACCTCTCTGCGCTCGAGAACGTGATGATCGGCCGGCATGTGCGAACGCGTGCCGGCGTCGTCGGCGCAGTGCTGCGCACTCGCGGCACGCTGCGTGAAGAGCGCGAGATCGAAAACCGCGCTCTGGCATTGCTCGACTATGTCGGTATCCGCAATCGCGCCAACGACCGCGCGGGCAGCCTGCCTTACGGCGATCAACGCCGTCTAGAGATTGCGCGTGCTCTCGCTACCGAGCCGCGCTTGCTTGCGCTGGATGAGCCAGCGGCGGGCATGAATCCGGCGGAGCGTCTCGCCTTGGGAAAGCTCATTGCGCGCATTCGTGACGAGGGGATGACGATCCTCCTCATCGAGCACGACGTGCGCCTGGTCATGAACGTCTGCGACCGGGTCATGGTGCTCGACTACGGCCAGAAGATCGCCGAGGGACCTCCGGCGCAAGTCCAGCGCGATCCGAAAGTCATCGAAGCCTATCTGGGCGCACCGCGTGCTGCTTGAAGTGAGGCACCTCGAGGTGCATTACGGCGGCATCCGCGCGGTCGCCGGTGTCGATCTCGCGATCGCGGAAGGCGAGCTCGTCTGTCTCATCGGTGCCAATGGGGCGGGCAAGACATCGACGCTCAAGGCGATCTGCGGCTTGATTAGCTCGCGCACCGGGCTGATCCGCTATGCCGGCGAGGATGTGAGCTATGCGCCCGTGCATGTGCTGCCGCGCAAAGGCCTGGTGATGGTGCCGGAGGGCCGGGGCATCTTTCCACAGCTCACCGTCGAAGAGAACCTGGCCATGGGTGCGTACGCCCATGGCGGCGGCGACCCTTCAGCGCAATACGACCGCTTCCCGCGGCTCGCGGAGCGACGCAAGCAGGTCGCCGGGACACTTTCCGGCGGCGAGCAACAGATGCTCGCGCTGGCGCGTGCCTTGATGACGCGGCCCAAGCTTCTGCTGCTGGATGAACCCTCGATGGGCCTCGCGCCCATGATGGTCACCAAGATATTCGAGCTCGTGCATGACATCGCAAAACAGGGCGTGACCATCCTGCTCGTCGAGCAGAATGCGCGCGCGGCGCTCGAGCTCGCGAGTCGAGGTTATGTGATGGAATCGGGCTCCATCTCGCTCGAAGGCGAGGCACGCGCGCTGCTCGACAACCCGAAAGTGCGAGAAGCATACCTGGGCGAATAAAATGCGCCTATGGCTGCCCTGCTTGTAGTGACGAATTTGCCTGACCGCGCCGCTGCCGAGCGGCTCGCGGACACCGTGATCGCGAAGAACCTCGCCGCTTGCGTGAATATCCTCGCGCCCTGCCGCTCGGTCTACCGGTGGAAAGGCGCCGTGCAGCACGACGAAGAGCACCCGATGCTCATCAAGACTACGCAGGAGCGCTACGGCGCGCTCGAGCAGGCGCTGCGTGAAGGCCATCCCTACGAACTCCCGGAGATCATTGCGGTCCCAATAGAAAGGGGACTACCGGCCTACCTTGATTGGGTCGCGGCCGAATCCAAAGCTTGAAACGACTGCTCATCCTTCTCGCGCTGCTCGTGGGCGCATTTGCTGCAGACGCGGCCGATCTGCTCGAGCCGGAGCAGGCGTTCCGCTTCTCTGCGCGCGTTGCTGACGGCAATGCGGTCGAGGTGCGCTTTGCCATCGCCGATGGCTACTACATGTATCGCGATCGGCTGAAATTCAGCGCCGAAGGCGCGCGCATTGGCCAGGCGGAGCTGCCTGCCGGCCTTCCGCATAAAGACGAATTCTTTGGCGAGATGCCGATCTACCGCGGCAACGTGGCCATTCGCGTTCCGGTGCAGGCCGATGGCCGCTTTGATCTAACAGTCGTCTCGCAGGGCTGCGCCGATGCAGGCGTGTGTTACGTGCCGATGGAATCGAAGGCGGCGCTGCAGCTCACGGGCGGCAGCGCGACCGAAGCGCCGCGCTTTTCAATCTATGCGAGCGATCTCGACATCGCGCGCCTGCTCGAAGGCAACCTTGCGCTCGTCATAGGCGGCTTCCTCGTGCTGGGACTGCTGCTCGCCTTTACGCCGTGCATGCTGCCGATGATCCCGATCCTCTCCGGCATCATCGCGGGCGAGGGCGGCCGGCTCAACAAATCGCGCGCGCTTGGACTGTCGCTCGTCTACGTGTTCAGCATGGCGCTCACCTATGCGCTCGCCGGTATTGCCGCCGCCTATGCCGGATCTCTGATCGCGACTTACTTGCAGAACGTGTGGGTGCTGGGCGCATTCGCGCTCATCTTCGTCGTGCTTGCGCTGTCGATGTTCGGCCTCTACGAGCTGCAGCTGCCGGGATTCATTCAGCAGCGGTTGAGCGCCGGACAGGAGCGCTTGCCCGGCGGCCGCATTGCATCGGTCGCGGTGATGGGCGTCTTTTCCGCGGTCATCGTCAGCCCATGTGTATCGGCGCCGCTCGCCGGCACGCTATTGCAGATCTCACGCAGCGGCGATGTGATCCTCGGCGGCACTGCGCTCTTTGCGCTCGCTACTGGCATGGGCCTCCCGCTCATCGTTGTCGGCGTCTCAGAAGGCGCGCTGTTGCCGAAAGCCGGCGCCTGGATGGTCAGCGTGCGGAAATTCTTTGGCGTCCTGCTCCTCGCGGTAGCGATTTGGGTCATCGCGCCGGTGCTGCCAGCCGTCGTCGAGCGCCTGGTCTGGGCCGCCTTGCTCGTTGCGTCTGCGTTCCTGCTCGGCGTGCTGCGCACGCAATCGCGCGCGTGGAAGGCAGCTGGTATCGCAGTGATCGTCGCTGGACTCGCAGTCGCCGCCGCTGCATTTACTGGCGGCGAAACCAACAAGGTCCCCTTCGCCCGGGTCGCCTCGGTGGCCGAGCTGGATCAGCGCCTTGCAGGCCCCGGGAAACCGGCGATGCTCGACTTCTATGCGGACTGGTGCGTGTCGTGCAAGGAGATGGAGAAGCTCACGTTTTCCGATCCGCGAGTGCGCGCCGAGCTGGATCGCATGCTTCTCATGCAGGCCGACGTGACCGCGGCGAACGAGGCGGATCGTGCGCTGCTCAAGCGCTTTTCGCTCTTCGGGCCGCCGGGCATCATCTTCTTCGACGCGCAGGGACGCGAGATCCCGGGCTTGCGGGTGGTCGGCTATCAGCCGCCGGAGCGCTTTCTCAAGACGCTTGCCGCCATTCGCCATTGATCATGCCGTGATCGCTGTACGCGATCTCGACCAGGCCGCGAGCGATTTCAAAAAGCTCGGCTTCACGCTCGCGCCGCGCGGCCATCACAGCATTGGCTCGCAGAACCACTGCATTATGTTCGGCAAGACCTACCTCGAGCTGCTGGTCGCGCCGGTTGCGCATCCGTGGCTCGACTATTACCGCGCGTTTGGCGAAGGCCTCGCCGCGATCGCGCTGTCGACCGAAGATGCTGACGCGACCTACACGCTGCTGAAAAGCAAGGGCGCGCGGCCGCCGATGGACCTGTCGCGCCCCGTGGAAGGCGGCATTGCGAAATTCCGGCTGGTGCAGATCGACGGCTCGCCGCAGATCTTTTTCGTTCAGCATCTCACGCGTCAGTTCATTTGGCGGCCTGAGTGGCAGAAGCATGCCAACGGCGCGCGCGAGCTTGTCCACGTGTCACTGAGTGCCAAGAAACCGCTCGATGGGCTGCCGATCTCCATCGATTGGAATACGAAGGGCGAGCTACGGATAGAAGGGCTGGAGAAAAATCTTGCTAGCGCCGGCGTAGCGCTTTCGCCGCTTCGACAGCAAAGTACGTGAGGATGCCGTCGGCACCGGCGCGCTTGAAGGCGAGGAGCGCTTCCATGATGCAGGATTCCGGCAGCCAGCCGTTGGCAATGGCGGCGCGCAGCATCGAGTACTCGCCGGAGACCTGGTAGACATAGGTCGGCGCACGGAATTCGTCTTTCACGCGGCGCACGATGTCGAGGTAGGCCATCCCGGGCTTGACCATAACCATGTCGGCGCCTTCGGCAAGATCGAGGCCGACTTCCCATAGCGCCTCGTCGGTGTTCGCCGGATCCATCTGGTAGCTCTTCTTGTCGCTCTTGCCGAGAAATTTCGCCGAGCCCACGGCGTCGCGAAATGGACCGTAGAACCCGGAGGCATACTTCGCCGAGTACGCCATGATGCGAGTGTGGATGTGGCCAGCGCGCTCGAGCGCAGTGCGGATGCGGCCGATGCGGCCGTCCATCATGTCGGAGGGCGCGACTATGTCTACGCCCGCCGTTGCTTGGGCGAGCGCCTGCTTGACGAGGATGTCGAGCGTTTCGTCATTCAGGATGTAGCCCGAATCGTCGATGACGCCGTCCTGCCCGTGCGACGTGTACGGGTCGAGCGCGACATCGGTCATCACGCCTAACTCCGGAAACCGTTTCTTCAGCGCGGCCACCGCGCGCGGGATAAGCCCCTTGGGATTGAAAGCCTCGCGGCCGTCCGGTGTTTTGAGCCGCGGCTCGATGGCGGGAAATAGTGCAAGCGCCGGAATCTCGAGCTTCAAACATTGCTCGGCGACCGGTAAGAGCCGGTCGGTGCTCATGCGCTCGACGCCCGGCATTGAATCCACTTTCTGCGTCCGGGCTTTGCCATCGATGATGAACACCGGATAGATGAAATCGTCGGCCGTGAGCACGGTCTCACGCATGAGGCGCCGCGAGAATTCGGCGCGTCGCATGCGTCGCATGCGTACACCAGGAAAGCTGCCGTAGACCTTCATGAATTTATGGTTTTTCTTGGGGTTGAACTTTTCCCCGAGGGGCCCATCTTACCTTTCAGACGAGTTGATCGTCTCCCGCTTCTCCTCCCTGAGCGGGTGCCTTAATCCCAAAAGTTAAGGCGTTTTCGCCCCCGGTTTATATCCCCTTTACCGGGGGCTTTTTAT
>JAFARH010000158.1 GCA_019245555.1 Betaproteobacteria bacterium | reverse complement strand
AAGCTCGAGAAGAGCGTGATCGATCGCCGTCTCGAGCAGATGACGGCCGAGGGGGTGAAATTTCGCGTGGGCGTCTGCATCGGCGATGCGAAGCCGAGCGCCGGTATCGCCAACGATGCCACGCAGCGTCTGTCGGCGCGCAAGCTTCTCGCCGAATTCGACGCCGTGGTGCTCGCCGGCGGATCCGAAGTGCCGCGCGACCTGCCGATCCCGGGACGCGAGCTCGAGGGCGTGTACTACGCGATGGAATTTCTGCCGCTGCAGAACAAGCGCGTTGCCGGCGACGCTGGTGTGCGCGAGCTGACCGCCGCCGGCAAGCATGTCGTGGTCATCGGCGGCGGCGACACTGGTTCCGACTGCATCGGCACGTCGAATCGCCAGCAGGCGAAGTCGGTGACCAACTTCGAGCTCTTTCCGATGCCGCCGGACGTGGAACGCAATCCCGTCTGGCCTTACTGGCCGACGCGCCTGCGCACCTCGTCTTCGCACGAAGAAGGCGTGAGCCGCGACTGGTCGGTCGCCACGAAGGCACTGGTCGGCGAGGGCGGCAAGGTGAAAGCGCTCAAGGCAGTAAGGCTCGCCTGGAAGGATGGCAAGTCGAGCGAGGTTCCAGGCAGCGAGTTCGACATGCCAGCCGACCTCGTGCTGCTCGCCATGGGCTTCGTATCGCCGCTGCAGTCGCTGCTCGAGGAGCTCGGCGTGCAGAAGGATGCGCGTGGCAACGCCAAGGCCGAAACCGACGGCGCCAACGCCTACGCGACTTCAGTGCCGAAAGTGTTCGCCGCCGGCGATCAGCGCCGCGGCCAGTCGCTCGTCGTCTGGGCGATCCGCGAAGGACGGCAGTGCGCGCGTGCCGTCGACGAATTCCTCATGGGATTCTCAGAGCTGCCCCGTTAGGGCCGCTCGCCGAGCGCGAGCGCGACGAAGGAAGCAAGCCAGTGCGTGCCGGCATAGTCGCCGTCCACGACGTGCGGCAACGTGGCATCCACCAGACGCCCAGCGCTCGCTTCGTCGCCCAGCCGTGACAGGCACCACGCGCGCGTCAGGCTGAGTCCATCGAGGTGGCTTTGCTTCGGATCGGCGTGGTCCTGCACGGTAGGTGGTTCGGCTAGCGCACCGAAGCCCGCCGGCGCAAAGCGTTCCAGCCAGCGATCGAATTCGCCAACCTCCATCACTCTCGACATGAGCAGCGCCTCGACGAGGCTCGGCGACAGAAAATCGTCGAGCGAAGGCTCATAAGCGATCGGCGCATCGCGATCGCGCTCGTACCACCGCCGTGCCGCTTTTCGAATCTCGAACTCCAGCGCCGTATCACTTGCAACGCGGGCATAGTCCAGCGCCAGGACACAGGCGAACGCGGTGTTGCCGTGCGTGCCAGCCCTGATCGGGTAGGGCGATGCCGCGACATATCCCGCGAAGCACTGTGCCAGTTCGCTCGCAAGCGGCGCTAGCGCCCGCGACCAGTGGGCTTTCGCTGCCAGAGCCTCCGACTGCAGGGCCAGAAGCCACGCCCATCCATAGGGACGCTCGAATGTACGTCCTGCGCTGCCTTTGAAGTACTCCAGCTCCTTCGCCACTGCAGCTGGCGTGAGATGCGCATCAAGCGCATCGCTGATGGGCGGTGCGTTGCGCGAGACCGGATATAGGCGCAGCACCCGCATCAGCAGCCAATGCATGTGCACCGCGGAATGCCAGTCATAGCTGCCGTAGAAAGCAGGATGGAGCGCGCGCTCGTTCAATTCCTCTTGCGGGCTGCTCGTCAGATGCTGGATATGCCGCGGGTACTCGCGCACGATGTTGGCGAGGGCCACGCGGGCGAGGCGGGAAGCAAGCTCTTCGGTCAGCATCACAGGATCCGTTTGCGCAGCTGCGTCGTTGCGATCTCAGCGATGAGCACTACGATGAAGATCGCGACCAGGATCATAGCCGCGCGCTCCCACTGGAAGAGGTTGAGCGCCGTATCGAGCGCCATGCCGACGCCGCCGGCGCCGACGAAGCCGAGCACCGCCGATTCGCGTACGTTGATATCCCAGCGAAAGAGCACGATCCCCCAGAACGCCGGCCGCACCTGGGGCCAATAACCCTTGATTGCGATTGCAAGCCACGGTGCGCCGCTCGCTTCGAGCGCCTCGATGCTGCCGCGATTGGCTTCTTCCAGCGCTTCGCCGAGGAGCTTGCCGGTGAAGCCGATGGAGTGGAACGCAATGGCGAGCATACCAGCGAGCGCTCCGGGGCCAAACACCGCGACGAAGAAGAGGGCCCAGATGAGCGTGTTGACCGACCGCGCCGAGACCAGAACGAGCTTGGCCGCATGGTTGAGCCATGCGAATCGCGTCACGTTCCTTGCCGCGAGGAAGGCGACCGGCACGGCCATCAGTACCGCGAGCACAGTGCCGAGCGTCGCAATGTGCAGCGACTCCAGCAACGGCTCCTGCACGCCTTCCGGATAGAAGCCCCACGCGATGGGCCACATGCGCCGCAGCATGTCTCCCACCTGCTCGGGCGCATCGGTGATGAATTCTGGAATGACTTCCACAGTCTGCAGCGACGCGACGATGGCAGCGACCACGCCGAAATACACCGTGAAGCGCGCCATGCGTTCACCGAGGGAGAAGCGTTCCCACGTGCGCACGGCGTTCATACGCCAAACGCCTTCTTGACGCGTGCCGTGAGTACCTCGCCGATCATGATGAGCGCAATGATGGTGAGGACGATGGCGCAGACGAAGTCGTAGTCGAAGCGCTGGAAGGCGGAGAAGAGCGTGCCGCCGATTCCCCCGGCACCGACGATGCCGACCATGGTGGAGTTGCGCAGGTTGGCATCGGTCTCATAGGAGACGAAGCCGACGAAACGCGAGAAGACCTGCGGTACCACAGCATAGGTCACCACCGACATGAACGGCGCGCCGGTTGCGCGCACGGCCTCGACTTGCTTGAGCGAGATCTCCTCGATCGCTTCAGTCATCAGCTTGCCCAGGAAGCCCACCGAAGCGACCGTGAGCGCCAAGATTCCCGCGAGCGCACCGAAGCCCACGGCCTTCACGAAGAGGATCGCCACGATGACCGGATGAAAGCTCCGGCAAAGCACCATCACGGCACGCGCTGGCCATGTCGCCCAGGCCGGCATCAGGTTCCTAGCGGCGCAAAGCGCGAGCGGCGCCGAGATCAGCACGCCGAGGGCAGAGGCAAGCACCGCGATCTGCAGGCTCTCGATCATGCCCTTAGCGAGGAGCTGCCACCTATGGAAATCCGGCGGGAACAGGCGAGTAACGAACTTGCCGCCGTGCTCAAGGCCCGCCATGAAGCGCGCGGGCGTCAGCTCGAGATGCGACGCGGCATAAAAGAAGTAGACGACGAACGCGAGCCAAGCGGCGCGCGCGGCCCAGTTCGGCGGAAAAGCCCGACTACTCGAGCCAGTCCTCGCCGCCATAGATGGCCTTGAGATGTCCTTCGGTGATAGCGTCCGGCGAGCCGTCGAACACGACGCGACCGCCCGTCATGCCAACGATGCGATCTGCGAAGCGCCGCGCCAGCTCGACGTTATGGATGTTGATGATCACGGGGAAGCCACGCATGCCGGAAAGCGTCTGCATCAGCGCCATGATCTCGACCGACGTCTTCGGGTCGAGCGACGAAGTCGGCTCGTCCGCAAGGAGCAACCGCGGCTCCTGCATCATCGCCCGCGCGATGCCCACGCGCTGACGCTGCCCGCCTGAGAGGCTGTCGGCGCGAGAATGCGCATGCGCCGAGAGTCCGACGGTCTCGAGAAGATCGAACGCGCGCTCGATATCGCGCTGCGGATAGCGGCGTAGCCAGGCCTTGAAGGGCGAGATGTAGCCCAGGCGCCCGGAGAGCAGGTTTTCCATCACCGACAGCCGCTC
>JAFARH010000146.1 GCA_019245555.1 Betaproteobacteria bacterium | reverse complement strand
AGGCGCTCGAACATATCGATGAGCTTGCCGCCTTCCAGCTCCGCATGCGCGGTGAAGACGTGGTCGCGGCCCTCTGAGGCGAGCAGCAGGTGCTGCACGGGATCGGGTTTCAGGCCAATGAGCTCGTCCAACGTCGGCAATGTAGTCGGCACCTGCGGGCAACCAACCGGCTCGCCGTTCCATACCGGGAGAAACGGATGAGTACCACGCGTGTCGGAGGCGTAGGCGAAGCGCTCCTGGAAACGCGCGGCGTAGGCATTGGTCTGCCAGCCGGCAGCGCCCCATGTGCGGGGTTCAGTTCCAAACACTTGCTTGAAGCGCTCCGTAGCGAGCCTCATCTCGCGCTCGGTCCACGCCGCGTCCTTCCCCGTCACGAAATCCTGCCATTCGACGTGGTCCCAGCAATGCACGCCGACCTCGAAGCCGGCGTCGCGCACGGCGCGCATGATCTGCGCGCACCGCGCGCCGATATCGGGGCCCGGCAGCAGCGTGCCGTACAGGAGCGTCTGGATGCCGTAGTGCTCGACGACCGAGGTGCGGCTCACCTTGGAGAAGAACCCGGGCCGGAAGATGCGCCGTAGCGCGCGGCCGGTGTGGTCCGGGCCGAGGCTGAAGAGGAAAGTGGCGCCGGCCTTGTGCTTCTTCAGCAACTCGACGAGGCGCGGGACACCTTCTTCAGTACCGCGCAGCGTATCGACGTCGATTTTTACCCCGAGCTTCACTTCACCAGGTGGCGAGCCTCGGCAACGTCAGTGCGATAGGCGTCGTAGATGCGGCGCAGCGCTTCCTTCATCCCGACGCGCGGGCGCCAGCGGAGCTCGCGCATGGTGTTCTCGATCTTCGGCACGCGGTTCTGTACGTCCTGGTAGCCGCGGCCGTAGTAGCGGTCGGCCGTGGTCTTCACGATGCGCACTTTCTTCGCCGCCGCGGCGTACTCCGGATATTCGTGCGCTAGCTTCACCATCGTCTCGGCGAGCTCGCGTACCGAGATGTTGTTCTTCGGGTTGCCGATGTTGAAGATCTTGCGCGAGGCGACGCCGTTCTTGTTGGCGATGATCGCCATCAGCGCGTCGATGCCGTCGTCGATGTACGTAAAGGCGCGCTTCTGGCTGCCGCCGTCGACGAGATTGATGCGCTCGCCGCGCACGATGTGCCCGAAGAACTGTGTGAGCACGCGCGAGCTGCCTTCCTTCGGCGTCGCGATGGAGTCGAGGCCGGCGCCGATCCAGTTGAACGGCCGGAAGAGGGTGAAGTCGAGGGCTTCCTTCTCGCCGTACGCCCAGATCACGCGGTCCATCAGCTGCTTCGAGCAGGCGTAGATCCAGCGCTGCTTGTTGATTGGACCGTAGACGAGCGGCGACTCCTCCGGATCGAACTGCCGGTCGGGAGACATCCCGTATACCTCTGACGTCGACGGGAACACCAGGCGCTTCCTGTGCCGCACGCAAGCGCGGACGATCGGCAGGTTCGCCTCGAAGTCGAGTTCGAACACGCGCAGCGGCTGCTTCACATAGGTTGCGGGCGTGGCGATCGCGACGAGCGGCAGGATCACATCGCACTTCTTGATGTGATATTCGACCCACTCCTTGTTGATCGTGATGTCGCCTTCGAAGAAGTGCATCCGCTCATGATTGACGAGGTCGCCGAGACGTTCGGTCTGCATGTCCATCCCGAATACTTCCCAGTCGGTCGTTTCGAGAATGCGTTTGGACAGGTGATGGCCGATGAAGCCATTCACACCCAGAATCAGGACTTTTTTCATGAATGAGATTGGATGAGCTGGGCGAATTCCGCCGGACTGACGGCAGTCTCGCCGCCGTCGTGCTGGTGCCGCAATTCGTGGATGTTGATCGCGCGGCCGTCGCCGCAGATCGCGAAAACGGCATTATCGCTTACGTGCAGGCCCGGGGGCAAATCCGAGCGGAGCGCGCCGGGCGCGGCCAGGCGCGCGCGCGCGACGATGAAACGGTGCCCGTGCAGATCGGCAAAAGCGCCCGGGTAGGGCGGCGCGACCGCGCGGATCAGGTTGTAGACCTGCTGCGCGGGCTGGCTCCAGTCGATCCGGCCGTCTTCCGGCTTGCGCCCGCCGTAGTAGCTGCCGTGCGAGAGATCGTTCGGCAGATGCGGCGCCTCGCCCGCGAGCAGCGCCGGCAGCACGCGCCAGAGCGTTTGCTCCGCGGCGACCGTGACCTTATCGAAGACCTGCGCGGCGGTGTCGTCGGGGAGGATCGGCACCGGT